>JAEMTE010000013.1 GCA_016462445.1 Candidatus Nanopelagicus sp.
TGATCTAGGTGAATAAATGGATCTAAATCTGCTAAATCAACCCCTGCAAATGCACGCCTAACTGGAAAGCCCTCACCCTCATGTCCTTGTGGGGCGGTAGTAATACTTTTTACCCGTCTTGGCCTTAAATTCACATCAGCAACAACCCGCGGCAGAACAGTGATATCACGAACGGTTATGGCTGGCACATATCTCCAATATTTTTATTAATTAACTAATTATATAACTACTTCTAGTGACTTTATATTCCTTATAAAGCTTTTAGGGCGCTAACAACTTTGGTGAGTGAATCCTTTGCATCACCAAATAAAAGTGTGGTCTTTGCCTCATATAAAAGCTCATTTTCAATACCAGCAAAGCCTGGACGCATAGATCGCTTAAGGAAGATCACATTTCCGGCTAGGGCAACATCTAAAATTGGCATTCCATAAATTGGGCAACCTGGTGTGGTCTTTGCTGCCGGATTTACCACATCATTTGCACCAACAACTAAGACAACATCTGTTTGTGGGAAGGTTGGATTTATCTCCTCCATCTCAACTAATTGTTCATATGGAACATTTGCCTCAGCAAGTAATACATTCATATGTCCTGGCATACGACCTGCAACTGGATGAATACCGTATGCAACCTCAACACCTTTTGATGCAAGTAGATCTGCTAACTCTCTAACTGTGTGTTGTGCTTGGGCAACTGCAAGACCAAATCCAGGAACAATTACTACACGCTGTGCGTAATTAAGAAGTATGGCTACATCATCAGCAGATCCTGATTTAACTGGGCGAGCATCAACTGCTCCGGTGCTTGCTTGCGCTTTTGCGGTAAAGGCGCCAAATAAAGTTCCAAATAAAGATCTGCCCATCGCCTCTGCCATTAAGCGGGTAAGAATTGTGCCAGAGGCACCAACTAAGGTTCCAGCCACAATTAATAATGTAGTTTGCAGTACATAACCAGAGGCGGCAACTGTTAAACCGGTAAAGGCGTTAAGCAGAGAGATAACAATTGGCACATCTGCACCGCCAACAGGTAGTACAAATAAAACTCCAAATAGAAGGGAGAGTAAGCCATTTACTAGTAATGGTGTTGAACCACCAGATGAGATAACCCAGCCACCACTTGCTAGAACACCAACTAATGTAAGTGCAATTACTTGACGACCAAATGGAAATATCACAGGCCGAGTTGTCATTAACTCCTGCAGCTTCATAAAGGTAATAATTGAGCCAGAGAATGAAACACATCCCACAATTACGGTAAATACTGTTGCAACTACCTCAGCGGTTGTTGCGCCATCTCCAAGCTTTAAATACTCAACAATTGCTACCAATGCTGCAGCCCCGCCACCAACACCATTAAATAACGCTACTAACTGCGGCATCTGCGTCATCTGCACCTTGCGCGCTGCAGGTACTCCAACTAATACACCAAATGCAATCGCAGCTAAAATTAAGGTTTGATTATTTAAAGCCTTTCCATCATTTGCATAGAAGAAAACAATTATGGTTGCAATAGTTGCACCAACTGCACCGATTAGGTTTCCCCGGCGAGCTGATTTTGGCGAGGATAAACCCTTTAATGCCAAGATAAAGCAGATACCAGCGGCTAAGCCAATTAGATCATAGAGATTACGACTCATTTGTTATCTCCAGCATCTTTCTTAACCTTTGGCTTTCCCTTAAACATCTGCAGCATTCGATCAGTAACTACAAAGCCGCCAACCATATTTATGGTGGCAAGAATTACGGCCGCAAGTGCAAGGCCTAACTCAAGATTGGTTTCTGCATGATCTGCCACCACAATTGCGCCAACTAAAATAACCCCATGGATTGCATTCGCTCCGCTCATTAGCGGAGTATGCAAAGTAGTTGATACCTTAGAGACAACCTCAAAGCCAACAAAGACAGATAGTAAAAATATCGCAAGTAAGGCAATTTCATTACTCATTAATTCACTAGCCATTACTTACTCTTCTCTCTTTTTGATCCAGCATGTGTAAGAGTTGCAGAGTCAATAATCTCATCTGAAAAATCAGCTTCAATTACACCTGTTGGCTTACCATCAGCTGTTTTACTCATAAGCAAAAGAAGATTTACCACATTTCGAGAGAACAACATCGAAGCGTGAAATGCTAATTGGCTTGGCACATCTTTACCGCCCCAAATCCTTACTCCAGTAGCTGTTGTAATAATCTCACCAGCAACAGAGCCCTCAACATTGCCACCACTTTCAGCAGCAAGATCTACTACAACAGAGCCAGCTGCCATATGAGAAATCATTTGCGCTGTTACTAATATTGGCGCAGTTCTGCCAGGAACAGCTGCGGTAGTAATTAAGACATCAGCGGCTGCAATATATGGCGTAAGTAATTCACGTTGTTTATTAGATCGCTCCTCAGTCATCTCTCTGGCATAACCACCAGCACCCTCTAAGGCTTCAAGCTCTAAGGTAATAAATTTCGCTCCCATTGATTTAACCTCATCAGCAGAGGCTGGGCGAACATCATAAGCTGAGACAACTGCGCCTAATCTTTTTGCAGTTGCAATCGCTTGAAGTCCTGCCACACCTGCGCCTAAGACAACTACCTTTGCTGGAGTAACAGTGCCTGCTGCGGTCATAAGAAGTGGGAAAAACTTTGGTGATAACTCAGCTGCAACTAATGATGCTTTATATCCAGCACATAATGCTTGTGAGGTGAGGGCATCCATTGATTGAGCGCGGGAGATTCTAGGCACCATCTCAAGTGAGAGTGCGGTAATACCGGCTGCAACAGCAGCATCAATTGAATCAGAGGCGGTCATTGGGGATAAAAATGAGATTGTTATTGCACCTTTTTTAAGGCTTTTTATCTGGGCAGGATTTAATGGTTGGACTGAAAGAATTACATCACTATTTGTTAATACCTCACCTGATTTAATCTGCGCTCCAGCATCACTAAATTGTTTATCTGAGTACTCAGCAGCCGCGCCAGCACCTGATTCAATTACTACTTCAAGTCCTGCTTTGGTTAACTTTGAAATAATATCTGGAACTAAGGCAACTCGTTTCTCACCAGATTTAATCTCTTTTGGGACAGATATACGCATTGGGTAACTTTACCTAACCTTTACTTGATTTGTTGCCAAATAATTTGTGGGCTAAATCTACTTTGCTACTTAATTACCCTTTAATTCACCTCTAGTTAGGTGATAAAGCAGGGCTTGAATAGTTGTCCGGCGGTGGAAAGCCTGGCGCCAAACTAGAGATTTAGGGCCATCAATTACCTCAGCTGCTACCTCTTCACCGCGATGTGCTGGCAGGCAGTGCATAAAGATTGAATCCTTTGCAGTTAATTTCATTAATTCATTTGTTACCGCAAATGGCGTAAGGGCGGTAAATTTTTCTGCTCGATCTGATTCAGAATCACCCATCGACATCCAAACATCGGTATAGATAACACTGGCATCTTTAGCTGCTGCTTGTGGATCAGTAGTAATCTCAATTTTACCACCAGATAACTTTGCAATTTTATTTGCTGCCTCTACAATCGATGATTTAGGTGCCCATTTGCCACCAGGGGTAGCAACTACAACATGTGCTCCCATTGTTGCACCCATTATTAACCAAGCATTTGCCACATTATTTCCATCACCTAGATAAACAAACTTACGATTTTTAATATCTCTGCCAAAGTTTTCTCTAATTGTTAACCAATCAGCAAGTAATTGGGTTGGGTGATCATCATCGGTCAAAGCATTAATTACTGGAACACTTGCATACTTTCCTAACTCATCAACATCGCTTTGCGCAAAGGTTCGCACTATAAGTGCGCTGCAAAAGCCGGAGATAATTTTGGCGGTATCTGAGATGGTCTCACCACGGCCGATCTGCAGATCATCAGCTCGTAAGAAGATTGGTGTGCCACCAAGATGGGCAACAGCGGTTTCAGAGGCAAGGCGGGTTCTAGTTGAAGATTTTGTCATATAGATAGCGACAGTTCGTTTAGCTAATGTTTTTTTAGCACGAAGCGGATTTTTTGCAAACTTGCTGGCGGTATTAAGCAGCAGTTCGATATCTGATTTAGACAGATCTGAGCTTCGTAGCAGACTCTTAAGTGGGGAGGCCATTGGTAAATGGTAGGCGATAAATTTAGATTAAGATTTGCCCATGGGTTTTCTCGATGATTTACGCTCTAAATCAAGTAAGGGCGGCCTGCTTGAGAAAGAGCTACTCACTCCAACCGATGAGGGCGATCACGAGCGGTTTTCTCATTATGTAGATAAGAACAAGATCACCGAATCTGCCGTTAGCGGCAAATCTGTTAGAGCATTATGTGGCAAGAAGTGGATACCAAACCGTGATCCACAAAAATTTCCAATCTGCCCAACATGTAAAGAGATTCACGCTCGCTTAAAGTAATTTCTCAGTTAAAACCGATACCCTAAAATATATGGGATCGCGCAAATTATCAGTGATTGTAACCGTCCTTACCTTTTTAATATCAAGTACTACCGCATCCTTGGCAGATAATCCACCAAGAAGAATTCTCTCTGGTTGGCTGCCAGATTACTCACTTGCCAGGAATCTGCCAACCGTTGAGGGCAATCTAGATTTAATCAGAGATATCTCACCATTTTGGTATGGCTTAACTGGTGAAACAAGTATTAAAGATAAGTACGCGCTCGGCAAATACACCACCCCAATTGAGCAGGTAATTAGCAGGTTAAAAGCAAATAATTTAATACTACTTCCAACTATTACCGATGATAATCCAAAGTTGGTTTTAGCAAATTTATTAGCAAATCCAAGCTCTCGAACTAATATTGTGCAAACGATTAAAGCATTGGTACTAAAGTATAATTATGATGGAATTGATCTTGATTTTGAAACCTTCTACACCCAAGATGGCAGATCATCCTGGGTTACATTAAAGCCAAATTGGATTGCATTTATTAAAGAGCTATCTACCGCTCTGCATGATCAAGGAAAACTTTTATCAGTTACAACACCCCCGGATTTTGCGCCAGAGACAAAGCGGGCAGGTAACTCAGTCTTCTCCTGGGCTGAGATTGGTCCACTAATTGATCGACTTCGAATAATGGCATATGACTTCTCTACTACATCTGCCGGCCCAATTGGGCCGCTACCTTGGAGTGAGGATGCAGTTAAGTATGCAGTTACTCAAATGCCAGCCTCTAAAGTATTTTTAGGTATTCCAGGTTATGGCCGGGATTGGATTACTAAGGTTGAAGGTGTTTGTCCTAAGGATTTTGCAAGCTCAGTTGTAGTTGGAGCTAAGGCTGCAGTTGTAATGCGAGAGGCGTTAACACTTGCAAGCAGTAACAATGCAACTCCTACCTACAACAGCACACATGCTGAATCAACCTTTACCTATACGAAAACATATGTTGATCCAACTAACTCAGCAAGTTTTTGTACTGCAAGTAGAACTGTTTGGTATCCAGATGAGCGCAGCTACACAGCCCGCACAAATCTAGTTGGAAAGTATCGATTAGGTGGAGTAGCGGTTTGGACCTTTGGTATGGAAAATACCGCTGCAATTGCCACAATTAGAGATATTGCAAAATCTATTGCTCCAGATCAAGTAATTGGCAGCATTGCTACTGATTTAGAGCAGATTGCATATGGCTCAACCTTTAATCTAACTGGCACATTTAAATTGCCAGATAAGAGCCCAGTTTCATCGCTTAACGTTAGATTTGAAATAAAGAACAGCGCTGATAACACCTGGCGCACCTTAGCTGCAGGGGTTACCGATGCATCTGGTGTGATTGCAGTTCCAGTAATCATCGCGCAGAAAAGTCAGATTCGATTAATCTCTGAAGGCAGTTGGGAGAGATTAGAGGGCAAGACTAATGAAAAGGTTATTTCGGTGGTGCCAAGTGTTTCACTCTCACTTCCAGCCTCGGTTAAAGCAGCCACTACTTACTCAGTTACCGGGCAGGTGCTACCAAAGGTTGCTGGAATTAAGGTAGCAGTTAAACAAAATGGTAAGTCACTAGGTGAGTTCATAACTGAGGCAAGCGGTAGCTTTACCTTCAATATCGCACCTGCTGCAACTGGATTAGCCACCTACCAGGTGATAATTGCTGCGGGTGAGAAAAATACTGCCGGCATAAGTGATGAGATAACCGTTTTAGTTAGATAATTTACTTATGAGCTCACAAACCCAAATTGAGGAGGAGTTAGATCTTAGTAAGTTCTTTGATAATTTGTGGGTAGCAATTGTTTGGGATGATCCAGTTAATTTAATGAATTATGTTACTTATGTATTTATTAAGTTGTTTAACTTCTCAAAGGAAAAAGCACATAAGTTAATGATGCAGGTCCACACCGAAGGTAAAGCGATGGTGGCATCTGGAAGCCGAGAAGAGATGGAGCGGGTAGTACAACAACTTCATGAGCATGGGCTTTGGGCGACATTGCAAAGGGATGATCATGGGCGAGTTTAAAGGCTCGGCTAACGCGGGTGATCTATCAGTTGCTCTAAGCAATGATGAATTACATATCTTAATTAATTTAGTTGAGCAGTTACTTGAGTTATTAGGTGAGCGAAATTTCACCCATCACTATCAATCTGATGATCCATTTGCACAATTAATGGCAGCCTCTCTTGGAAATCTTGAATCTGCAATTGAGCAGCCAGAGGATCCTGTTCTTCGCAGGTTATTGCCAAATGCATATGCAGATGCTGAGAGCTCTGCTGAGTTTCGTAAGTACACTGAAAGCTCACTTAGATCAGTTAAACAAAGCCATTTAATGTATTTACGGGAGCAGTTAGTTTTTCCAGTAGATCATGAGCTGCCTAAGGCAGATATTGCAGTTACCGATCCTGCTCAATGGCTGATTGCAATCAATGATCTACGGTTAGCACTTGCGGTTAGATTAGATATTAAGCAGGAAAGCTTTGAAAAGTATGAGTTAATGGTAGATAGCGATCGGCAAAAGCCACTCTTTGCCGTTTACTTCTGGCTTGGTGGTATTCAAGAGAGTTTAATAAACCACTTATAAGGGTTTTAAGGCATTAAAAAAGCGGAGCCAATCACTTGGCCCCGCTTCTTAATTACTAGAGGATTAAGCTGCCTCTTTCATGCCTTCTGCTGCAGATTTCATCTTTGCAATCTTTAGGATTGTTAGACCAAATACGCACTTTGCCAATACATCTGCAATTGAGTAACCGATTTGGCGGTTAACAAATGCTCCTGGATCTGTTGCTGATTGACCAAGAATTGGTAGTAGGTATGAAATTGGGTAAACGCCCCATGTTGCGATCAACAGTAAGCGCAAGCGACCAACGGTTGCTGCAACGCCATCTGGTTGACGATCTAGAGACTTTGAAAGCTCAACGAATAATACGTAAAGAATGTATAGGAAAGGAATTGTTGAAAGAACACCGTAAAGTACTTTGGTGTTATTAACTGTTGAAATCTCACCTGGGTAACCAAGTGCGATCATCGCAGCAGATGCTGGTACTAAGCGGCTGATCAATGATGATGAAGCTGCCTTAGCAAGACCTAGAACTGCAATTACCTCAACTAGTAGAAGAGGTACAGTTAAAATCCAGTCAACGTAGCGGTATCCCTCGTTGAATGTACCTTTACCGGTACCTACTGATACTGCGCCATTTGCATATGAATCTTCAAATGAGTTGAAGATTCGCATGTAGTGGTAGGCAGCAATGAATGTAACCATTGATGACATAACAAGGGCGCCACGGTACTTAGGTAGTACGCGTGATTGTGAAACTAATGTGTAAACGGTACAAGCCAACATTGATACAAGTGCGAAAGAAAGCACGTTGTATACGATGCCGAATTGATCGTTTGATAGTGTTATTGAACTCATCTAAATTAGCCTCCATGGGCGTTTAGGTTGCTCATGCCCAATTGGGCGCAAGCCAGCAATTATTCGTAGCCTCATATGTAAGCTGCGACTAATCGCCTAGGTATAGATTGCCCGTTACTGGCCAGTCCGACAAGTAAATACACGCATGGTTCTCATTGTTTTTTAAGTATTCACCTCTAAAAAAGGTCTAAATCGGACATTTTCTGATGGATTGGCTTGGTCAGGCGTTATCTGCGCTCGCCATTTACACTTACACAAATGGTTACTACCCCAATAGATAAGAAGAGCGCCCCAATTGGCATCTTTGACTCTGGTGTTGGCGGATTAACTGTGGCCCGGGCAATTATTGATCAACTGCCAGGGGAGTCAATTCTTTATTTAGGCGATACCGCCCGTGGTCCATATGGCCCGCGCCCACTTGCTCAGGTTCGCAGCTTTGCTCTTGAGATTATGGATCAATTAGTAGCAGCTGGGGTTAAGGCAATTGTGATTGCTTGTAATACTGCAAGTGCTGCGACATTACGTGATGCTCGCGAGCGCTATGGCATCCCGGTAATTGAGGTAATCCAACCAGCTGCTCGAAGAGCGGTTGCAGCAACTCGTAGCGGCAAGATCGGCGTAATTGGAACGCAGGCAACTATTGAATCAAAGGCATACCTTGATGCATTTGCCGCCGCCCCACAACTTAAAATTACCGCTATCGCCTGTCCATTATTTGTTGAGTTTGTCGAGCGCGGGCAGACATCAGGGGATGAGATCACCAAGATTGCCCAAGAATATTTAGAGCAGATGAAGAAAGATCAGGTCGATACCTTAGTTTTAGGTTGCACCCACTATCCATTGCTAACTGGTGTGATCTCATATGTGATGGGCAATGATGTGACCCTAGTTTCAAGTGCTGAGGAGACGGCAAAGGATCTATACCGCACCCTAGTTGAGGCAGATCTACTTAACCCAGCTGCAGCAAAGGTTAATCATAGGTTTGTGGCAACTGCAGATGCCGATAAGTTTGCCACCTTAGCAAAGAGATTTTTAGGACCTGAGGTTTTAAAAGTTACTAATCAGATTTAATCTTTAAGGAGTAATAATGAGCAGATTAGATGGCAGGTCAAATGATCAGCTTCGAGCGGTTAAATTCACCCGCAATTGGCTAAATAACGCCGAAGGATCAGTCTTAGTTGAGTTTGGTAATACCAGAGTTTTATGTGTTGCCTCCTTTACCCCGGGAGTTCCTCGGTGGTTAGTTGGTAAGGGTGAGGGTTGGGTAACAAGTGAGTATGCAATGTTGCCAAGGGCAACTCACACAAGAAGCGATCGAGAAAGTGTTAAGGGAAAGCTGGGCGGGCGAACACAGGAGATCTCAAGATTAGTTGGTAGATCTCTTCGCGGCGTAGTTGATATGAAAGCATTGGGTGAGAACACAATTGTGATTGATTGTGATGTGTTGCAGGCAGATGGTGGCACAAGAACCGCTGCGATAACTGGGGCGTATGTGGCATTAGCTGATGCAATCTCTTGGGCAAAGGCAAAAGGACATATTACTGCGGGGGCTAATCCACTTAAGCAATCGGTTGCAGCAATATCAGTTGGAATTATTAATGGCACGCCAACTCTTGATCTTTGTTATGAAGAGGATGTAGCTGCGCAAACTGATATGAATATTGTCTGCACCGGAGATGGTAATTTTATTGAGGTGCAGGGAACTGCTGAGGGTAAACCATTTGATCGGCAGTTATTAGATAGGTTATTAGATCTAGGAGCTGCTGGTTGCGCCCAGCTTACTAAATTACAGATCAGCGCCCTTAGCTAAGTAATCTATTTTTAAATGCGCAAATTAGTACTTGCTACAAAAAATTTAGGCAAGGTGGCAGAGTTTCAGCGGCTGCTAAGTGAGCACGCATCTGGTATCAAAGTCTTAGGGTTAGCAGATTTTCCTAATATGCCTGAGGTTATTGAAAGCGGTAAGACATTAAGTCAGAACGCTTTTCTTAAGGCAAAGATGATCTCAGCCTTTACCAATTTGCCCACATTATCTGATGACAGCGGCTTATTTATTGATGCCTTAGCAGGAGATCCTGGAATTTACTCAGCCAGATGGGCGCAGTATGAAGGTAGTGATTCTAAAGAGCAGGATTTACTTAACATAAATAAGGTATTGACCCAACTAAAAGAGGTCAGATCAGATAAACGCAGCGCGCAATTTATGGCAGCGGTTGTATTTTATAAAGCTGGCGCAGATCACTTGCCATTAGAGAGGGTAGAGATTGGCGTCTTAGCGGGTGAAATTATCTCTGCCCCACTTGGCTCTGGCGGTTTTGGCTATGACCCAATTTTTATGCCAACTGGTTATAACCAAACTTTGGCCCAGCTCTCACCTGTAATCAAGGATCAAATCAGCCATCGCGGCATCGCGCTACGGGCAATTGCACCTTTTATACTCGATCACCTCTAATTTCATTAGACTCAATCTATGGGTGCATGTTGTATCCTTATCTATGTTCTTTCTAGGAAATAAGATCTACCCAGTAAATCGGCTAACCTCTTAACTAAAAGGGGGAGGCAATAACCTTAAGGAGTTTTAAGTGGCCGCAAAGAAAAAAGCAGCTAAGCGTTCAACTGCTAAGCGTTCTACCGCTAAGCGTTCAACTGCTAAGCGCAGTGTGAAGAAGAGCGCTAAAAAATCCTCAGCAAAAAAGAGTGCAAAGCGTTCGACTAGATCTGCTACAAACTATTCAATTCCAGCGGTGCCAATTAGTGGCTCCTCCCGCACATCAATTTCAAGTATGCCAAAGAGTTCAGGTGGCTCCTCCTACACATCTCGCCCAGCTAGCAAGAGCTCTGGCTCTTCAAATGGCATAGTGGTAGCAGTTGCAGTTGGTATTTTAATTTTAGGTATTTTAGTTGTATCAAGGAACTCATCCTCTTCAGATTCAACAACAGTTACTCCAACCCCTGCCGCCTCTGAGAGTGCAGCGCCAACAGAGCAGCCAAGTGCTGCCCCACTCGCCGCACATGAGCCACCGGTCGGTATCGTCTCCCTTTATAACGCAACAGGTGCAACTGTTAATTGGAAGACACCTGCCGCATCAGAGGGCATTACCGGTTACAACGTTGAGTTAAGTGCAAATGGCAATGGAAGTTGGGTTTTGGTAGCAACTGTGCCAGCAACTCAATTTAAGCAACAGATTACTAAAACAGATGATGCTGGTTGGGCACAGGTAAAGGTCTCAACTGTTTACTCAGATGGTGAGGTAGTTGCTGGAAAAGTTCACGGATTACCTGGCAGCTGGTCATAAAAGTTTAACCTAATTAAATAACCCTCGAGTGATCGGGGGTTATTTTTATTATAAAGAGTATTAAATTAAGTTGTGCTTTTAACTAACGCACTTAAAACTAAATCTACATAAACATCAGAGCCCGCCGGACTTAGGTGCACACCATCAGGGGCAAATAATTCTGGCCTGCCGGTAGAGATCTTGCCCCAATCAACTAATTTAATATTTGGGTAAAGGGCTGCTACTTTAGAAATAATTAAATTATTATTATCACGCCATGGCCGTGGCACTGCGGTATTGACCACAATAATCTGTGGTTGATTTTTAATCACCTCAAATATCTCAGTAACAGTTTTTTCCGATAATGCATTGTTATTGCCCAGATTGAAAATAATTGGTGATGATGGCACTGAGGCTTGATCAACCCGCATAACTGCAAGTAGCTCTGGTGCTTGCCGGCCAACCCTGGCATTAATGAGTGAGATATGTTCTTTGCTCTCTAATTTGCTACGAATTCCTAAAATAACACTGTCACCAGTTACCCAAAGCCCAGTAGTGCTACCAAGATCTGCTTGAATCTGATTATCAGCACTTGCTACCGTAGCCGCATCTTTAGCTAGTTGGTTTGTCTTATTTATCGCCTGCACTGCGATAGATGAGGTAATTGCCAATACTGTAATTACCGATAGCAGTACAGATAGGCGCTGGCGCAGTGCAACCTTGCTAGAGCGGTATTTCATACCGCGAAACCAGTTTTGCACCACACCTTGTCTAAATGGAATCTCTACCCAGCGCAGTGAGATATCAGCTAGTGCTAAAACTAAAAGAACGCGGGCAAGATATAGCGCCCAACTCTGACCGGTTAAATCAACCGAGGGCCTAGTCATTTGAAAGATCACCCAGTGCCAGATATAAATTCCATAACTGCGCTGACCTACCCACCTAAATGGTGCGGTGCTAATAATTGGCGCAAATCTTGAGGCCGGGTGCACTAATGAAATTATTACTAAACAACCAAAGATGCCAGCTAGTGGAAATGCGATTCGGTAAAGGCTGGCATTTGCTTCATCAATAAATAAAAAGGTGGAAATTAAGCCAAGTAGGCCAACGACGCCAATTCCATCAACTACATCCTGCGCTCGCTTAGCGATATCAGCACTTAAGTTTTGTGGAATCCAAGATACCGCCAGAGCTGAGCCCAGAAATAAGCCGAGTGAGTGAGTATCTGTACCAAAGTAGATATGGCTAATTTGTTGAGCATTTGCTTGATCTAGCCTGAGTGAGACAAAAAATAGGGTAATGCCGGAGACGATTGCAATTACTAGTGCAATTCGAGCGATATTTTTCTTACCAAAGTACTTCAAAATTGTTAATAAAATTATTGGCCAGATTAAGTAAAACTGTAGTTCAACTGCAAGTGACCAAGTGTGTTGCAACAGTGGCGGGCGACCAATCGCTTCAAAGTAATCTTGGTGGCGGGCAACTAAGAACCAATTAATAGTTCCGGTTATGGCGTAGGGCAGATCTACTAAAAATCTCTTAATTGCCTCTGGCGCCCAAACTCCAATAAAAATAATGGTGCAGATCACCATGAAAATAAATCCTGGATAAATTCTACGAAGGCGTGCAGCGTAGAAAGCGCGCAGATCAAGAGCGCTGGATTGGTTAATAGAGTCAAGAATTAATCGAGTTATTACATACCCTGAGATAACAAAGAAAAGATCAACACCTAAAAATCCCCCTGGGATCCAGGAGATACCAAGGTGATAGAGCACAACTGCAGTAACTGCAATTGCCCGCAGGCCATCAATGGAGGCGATATGGCGAACACCTATTTGACCAGTATTATTTTTATCGCTCATTTAATTACTTCTACCTAAATAAAGAATAAAGTTTTATTAACCCCAGTTAAGTGAGCTATTTCTTTTTCTTCTTATTATTAGCCGATTTTTGCTTTCGCTTTGCTGCCACCGCTGCCTTCTTACCAGCACCAGCCACAAACACTTTTCCAACCGGCTTACTTTCAGCATTTAGGTTGGCATTTATATCCATCTGCAATTGAGATAAGCGATCAAAGGCACTTTTTAATTTCTTACGAGACTCTTGAATTGCTTGCTCAGCTCCATTTAAAGATTGATTTTGAATGCGGTGTAGTCGATCTGCCTCCGCAATTGCTGTAGTAAGCCAGGAGCGATAATCAGCGACATCTCTAGATGCCCCTTCAGTTATTTTTTGGGCCTCCCGCTTTGCCGCAGAGGTTAGCGCACTAGCATTTCTAGAAGATTGCTCTGCCTTAGAATCTGCCTTATTTTGAGCAGCTCGAATTAACTCAGCCGCATCATCTTCGGCAGCAGATAAATATTTTCGTCCGCGAGATTCTGCGGAGGAGAGAATACTTTTAGATCTTGCTTCTGCGCTCTCTAATTTTTCTTTTGTTGAACGATTTGTTTCAGATATAAGTTTTTGTGCTGCTGCATTTGCTTTTGCTTCACGTTGCTGCGCAGATTTAATCATCGTCATGGCAGTTTCAGTTGCCAAGATTTCAAACTCTTCCCGACTTAAGCCGGTAATATCACGGCGCGAGCGCATATCGGTTAGTTGTGTTTCTAGTTCACGGATTCGCTCCAGCGCATTTTGTTTTGGTGCTGGTTGTGATTGGTCCTCACCTTTGAAGCCAACCCAAGAGAGAAAGTTTTTATCACCCATCCCCTTAGCCTTACCTATCGCCAAACGAAATACAACTGGTGCGGGAGGCGGGACTTGAACCCGCACGCCGAAGCACAGGTTCCTAAGACCTGCGTGTCTGCCATTTCACCACTCCCGCATTTATTACTTCAGTAGCGGAGCAAAGATTACGGTGTAAATGGCGGCATCACCAAAACCCATCGGCCTTTGGTAGGTGTGAGCGGGTAGCCTTGCTCAAATGAGTGCAGATTCAGTGCAAAGTAAGGTCGCAGCTGCGATTGTTAAAGCGCTGGAATTAGCCAAATCTAGTGGCTTATTAAATTGTGATACACCTAGCCAATTAACTTTAGATCGACCAAAAAATCGTGATCATGGCGATTACGCCACCTCAATTGCATTAGTACTTGCTAAATCAGCTAATCAACAGCCCAGAGCGATAGCTGAGTTAATAAGTAAAACTCTCACCGATAATAAATTATTAGCAGCTGCTGGCATAAGTAAGGTGGAGATTGCCGGTGCTGGCTTTATAAATATCACCTTAGAAAGTGCTAGCCAGGGTCAGGTAGTAGTTGAGATTTTATCCGCTGGTAAAAAGTATGGCAGTTCAAATATGTTATCGGGTAAAAATATTAATCTTGAGTTTGTTAGTGCAAATCCAACCGGTCCATTGCATTTAGGTCATACCAGGTGGGCAGCGGTTGGTGATTCATTAGCAAGGATATTAAGTGCAGCCGGTGCGCAGGTATCGCGAGAGTTTTATGTTAATGATCGCGGAAATCAGATGGATCTATTTGGTGCCTCCCTACGCGCTGCAGCGCTAGATCAGCCACGACCTGAGAGTGGCTATCACGGTGAGTACATCGCAGATCTAGCACAAGAGATTGCAAAAAGTAATCCCACCTTTAGTAAATTACCAGAGGCGGAGTCAATCGCTGCATTTCGTGATGCTGGTTATAAGTTACAACTTATCCAACAGCAAAAAGTATTAGATAACTTTGGCACACACTTTGATACCTGGTTCTCTGAGCAATCACTTTATGAGAATAACTTCTTTACCTACTCACTTGATAAATTAAAATCTAAAGGTCATGTTTATGAGCAAGAGGGTGCTACTTGGCTTCGCACTAGTGATTTTGGTGATGATAAAGATCGAGTAATAATTAAATCAGATGGTTCATTTGCCTACTTTGCCTCTGACTCGGCTTACTATGTTAGTAAGCGAGAGCGCGGATTTAATCTCTGTATTTATATGTTGGGAGCTGATCATCATGGTTATGTTGGCAGAATTAAAGCGATTGCTGCCTGTGCTGGGGATGATCCCACTAAAGATGTACAAGTTTTAATTGGCCAGATGGTAAAGATTATGGAGGGTGGGGTTGAGTTAAAACTTTCAAAGCGAGCCGGCACAATTATTACCTTAGAGGAGTTGGTCGAAAAAGTTGGTACCGATGCTGCTCGCTATACCTTAATTAGGTATCCAACCGATACACCTATGGTGATGGATGTTGATCTACTTAGGAAAAATACTAATGAGAACCCGGTTTATTATGTCCAATACGCCCATGCTCGAATCTGTGCGGTATTGCGCAATGCTAAAGAGCTTGGCATAAATTACGGTTTAGATTTTTATAAGCCGCAGCTATTAGATCATGAGCGAGAGCGAGAGTTAATTGGATTACTTGCTCAGTATCCACGGTTTGTCGCCTCCGCTGCTGAAATGCGTGAGCCGCATCGGGTGGCTAGATATATTGAGGAGTTAGCTGGGGCCTACCACCGTTTTTATAATGATTGCCGGGTTTTGCCATTGGGGGAGGAAAAACCAACCGAGTTAAACTCTTGCCGGGCAACGCTATCGATGGCAACTGCGCAAGTGATTAGTAATGGTTTAGATTTGCTGGGTGTTAGCGCTCCGGAGAAGATGTAATGGTGAATAATATAAATTATCCAACCTCATTATTTTCAAGTAATTTAAAGTTTGCTGGTGAAAATCAAAGTGGCGGCGTGCTATCAATTGCAGGTTGCAGCGCTGAAAAATTAGTTGCCGAGTATGGCTCACCTTTATTTGTAATAGATCAAGCAGATTTCTACCTGCGCACAAAGGCTTGGCGCGCATCCTTAGATAACTCATTTGGCACTGGCCAGCTTTACTACGCCGCTAAATCATTTATCTGTGTGGAGGTAGCAAGGTGGCTTAAGGAGTTAAAGGTTGGTCTTGATGTTTGTAGCGGTGGAGAGTTAGCAGTTGCACTAGCTGCTGATTTTCCAGCCCCCGATATTGAGTTTCATGGCAATAACAAATCAGTGGATGAGATCAAGATGGCAATCACCGCAGGTGTTGGCACTATCGTGATTGATTCATTTGATGAAATAATTAGAGTGGCAAGTATTGCTAAAGATTTAAATAAGGTGCAGAAGGTTTATCTAAGGCTTACCCCTGGTATTGATGCTCATACTCATGAGTTCATCTCAACCGCCCATGAGGATGTGAAGTTTGGCTTTTCTATAGCAAGTGGGGCAGCGGATGAGGCACTTGATCTCTGCACAAATCATGCATCATTAAATTTAGCGGGTATTCACTGCCATATTGGGTCGCAAATATTTGAGGTGGCCGGCTTTAAGGCAGCGGCGCAAAAGTTAGTTTCAGTACTTGCAACTTTTCGCGATAAGTATGGCAAGCAACTGCCTGAGTTAAATATTGGTGGTGGTTATGGAATTGCTTATACAAAAGATGAGAGCGCAATTGCACCTGAGGTAGTAATTCCAGCAATTGCTGCAGTAATTAAGGCAGAGTGTGAAGCGGTAAAACTTGTCGTGCCAAAGATCTCAATTGAGCCAGGCCGGGCAATTGTTGGCCCAACTACGACAACTATTTACCTAGTTGGTACTACAAAAAATGTGAAGTTAGATAATGGCGCTCAGCGCAGATATATCTCAGTTGATGGGGGCATGAGTGAGAATATTCGCCCTGCTTTATATAACGCTACCTACTCCGCTTTTTTAGCAAATCGCACATCAAATGAGAAAAGTATTTCAAGTCGAATCGTTGGTAAGCATTGTGAGAGTGGGGATATTTTAATCTCGCAGATTAATTTGCCATCTGATATTAAATCTGGTGATCTACTTGCAATTCCAGCCACTGGTGCATATGGCCGCAGTATGGCCAGCAATTACAACCATATTGCCCGTCCTGCAGTAGTTGCGGTGCTAAATGGCAGTGCCCGACAGATTTTGCGCAGGGAAAATGAGTCAGATCTGCTAAATCTTGATGTAGTAGAAGCGCCACGGCAGCTCTCATAAGTTTGAGATACTTCTCCTATGAAAACTCTTAAAGTAGGCATGCTTGGCTGTGGGGTAGTTGGCTCACAGATCGCGCTACAGCTACTTGCTAATAAATCTGATTTAGCATCTAGAGCTGGCGCTAACCTTGAACTAGTAAGAGTTGCGGTTAAAAATGTTAATACCAAGCGAGATGGCATAAAAAGTGAGCTCCTAACTAATGATGGTGCATCAATAGTTAATGATCCAGCTATTGATTTAATAATTGAGGTAATTGGTGGGATTGAGCCAGCCCGGGAGTTAATTTTAACTGCGCTTAAAAATGGTAAATCAGTTGTTACCGCCAATAAATCATTATTAGCAAAGCATGGCGCAGAGCTTTATACAGCAGCAGATAAAGCAAATGTGGATTTATATTATGAAGCAGCAGTTGCCGGGGCGATTCCTATTTTGCGCCCACTGCGCGAGTCATTAGTTGGCGATCATGTGCTGCGCATTATGGGAATTGTTAATGGGACAACTAATTACATCCTTACTAAAATGGATGAGAGTGGCACTGCATTTGCCGAAGCACTTGGGCAAGCACAATCACTAGGTTTTGCCGAAGCAGATCCAACCGCAGATATTGAGGGTATTGATGCGGCGGCGAAGGCGGCAATTTTAGCTGGCTTAGCATTTCACTCCAGAGTTACCGATGCCGATGTATACCGCGAAGGTATTAGCAAGATAACTGCAACTGATGTCAAGGTTGCAAAGGCAATGGATATGGTAATTAAATTATTAGCAATTGCTGAGTTAACTCCAGAGGGTGCAATCTCAGTTCGAGTGCATCCAGCATTAATCTCACGCAGCCATCCATTAGCTGCAGTTCGTGAATCATTTAACGCGGTTTTTGTGGAGGCAAAATCTGCTGGTCAGATGATGTTTTATGGCAGAGGCGCAGGAGGTGAGCCAACCGCTAGTGCAATTCTTGGTGATTTAGTTGCAGTTGCTCGCCATAAGGTCTCTGGTGGAATTGGCCCACGGGAGAGTGATTACGCAGATTTAAAGATTGCTCAAATTGGACAGACTAAAACTCGCTACCTAATTAGATTAAATGTTTCAGATAAACCAGGTGTATTAGAGTCGGTAGCCCATGTATTTGCATCCCATAAGGTTTCAATTCAAACTGTTAGACAAACTGGTACTGGTGATAAGGCGGAGTTAATTGTGATGACACATAGCTCAACTGAATCTGCCCTGGCTGCAACTGTGAAAGATTTAGGAAAATTAGAGGCGGTAAGTGATGTATCAAGTGTGCTGCGGGTAGAGGGTGTTAACTAATGGCATTGTTTGGTAATAAAGGTGTTCATCAATGGCGCGGAGTAATTGATGAGTACCGCAAATGGTTGCCAGTTAGCGATGCCACACCAGTAATCTCACTGCGCGAAGGTGGTACACCACTTGTGCATGCGCTCTACCTTTCAAAGTTATTAGGAAATGAGATTTGGCTTAAGGTTGAAGGTACTAATCCAACTGGTTCTTTTAAAGATCGTGGCATGACAATGGCTATTTCAAAAGCTGCTGAAGATGGTGCTAAGGCGGTTATCTGCGCATCAACTGGTAACACCAGTGCAAGTGCGGCTGCTTATGCAACAAAAGCTGGAATGAAACCAGTTGTTCTTGTGCCAGAGGGAAAGATTGCAATGGGTAAGTTAGCTCAAGCAATTGCACATGGTGCAACGCTGCTGCAGGTAAAGGGAAACTTTGATGATTGCCTAACACTTGCTCGCCAATTATCTGATAATTATCCAGTTGCCTTAGTTAACTCAGTAAATCCATATCGAATTGAGGGACAAAAGACCGCAGCCTTTGAGGTAGTAGATATGTTGCATGAAGCACCTGATATTCATGTTATGCCAGTTGGTAATGCCGGAAATATCACCGCATATTGGCAGGGTTATCAGGAGTATTACAAGGCGAAGATTTCTAAGCAGCTGCCAATGATGTGGGGCTTTCAAGCAGCAGGGGCTGCGCCAATTGTAAAAAAGAAGATTATTAAAAACCCAGAGACAATTGCAACTGCAATTCGAATTGGTAATCCCGCCTCTTGGGATCAAGCGGTAATTGCCCAGGTTGCATCAAAAGGATTAATTGATTTAGTTACTGATAAAGAAATTTTAAGCGCCTATCGCTTAGTTGCAGCTAAAGAGGGCATCTTTGTTGAGCCATCTAGCGCCGCCGGTCTTGCTGGATTAATTAAGAAGAAGGCGCAGCGTAAATTACCTAAGGGCAAGGTGATTGTAATTACCGTAACTGGAAATGGTTTAAAGGATGTGCAGTGGGTATTAAATGGAGCGGGTAAGCCAATTGTGATTCCAGTTGATCTTAAACGTGCAGCAAAAGTGATTGGCTTGAAGTAATGGCAAGTAGAAAAAATCCTAATAATTTAACCTTTAAAGCCACAATGGCTCAGGTAAGTGTGCCAGCAAGTAGCGCCAATATTGGCCCTGGTTTTGATTGCTTTGGTATTGCCTTAGAGCTTCGTGATCGCTACGCCGCTCAGGTTTTAGATGATCCCACCTTTGATGTTGATGTAACTGGTGAGGGAGCTGATGAGGTTAAGAAGGATGCTAAGAATTTAGTAATTAGATCGATGATGCGCGGCTTTGAACATATGGGTGGTAAGCCAAGAGGAATTGCACTGCGGGCGTTAAATGTAATACCCCATGGCAGAGGTCTTGGCTCATCTGCGGCAGCAATTGTCGGCGGCCTAACCTTGGCACGCTCTTTAGTTTTAACTGGTGAGCAATATATGAGTGATGAGGATTTAATTACCTTAGCAACTGAGATTGAAGGACATCCAGATAATGTAGCGGCAGCTTTTTATGGAGGTGCAACTATTGCTTGGCTGCAGAGTTCAATAGATGAAACTGGCGCAGTTAAAAATGCTGGTCGGGCGGTTAACCTAAAGGTTGATGATCGAATTAAGGCATTATTACTTGTGCCAGATAATCAATTAGCAACTGCAAAGGCACGCAAATTACTGCCAGAGATGATCTCTCATCAAGATGCAGTACTAAACTCATCTCGCACCGCACTACTTGTGCACGCATTAGCGCAGCGACCAGATCTGTTATTTACCGCAACCGCTGATTTACTTCACCAAAGTTATCGTGCATCGGCAATGCCTAAAACTATTGCATTAATGGAAAAGTTAAGAGGTGCTGGACTTGCCGCGGTCATCTCAGGTGCTGGTCCATCTGTAATGGTGCTATATGCCGCAGCCGAGGATGAGATCGATCAGATTCCATCCCTTGCCCCTGGTTTTACTGCAATGAAGTTGGCTATCGCTCAAACTGGGGCGCAGTAGCTCACTTTACCCACCCACATAATCTGTGGTATATTTTCCCCGTCGGAAAGTGCGACAGGAAAGCAATAAAAAATCCCACAAATTAAAAAACTTTTTTTCCTGGGATAACCCTTATCGGGTAATAAAACAATAAGAAAGAATGGCAGTTTATATATGGCAGAAAAGAAAACAACTAATCGCGCAGATGCGGTTGAGTTAGTGGATATGGCGTTAGGTGATTTAAAGAAGGTTGCCGGTCAATTAGGAATTGAAAATGCCACCACCCTAAAGAAGGCAGATCTAGTCCAATCTATTGGCGATCTCCAGGCTGCAAACCGTGAAGCCGCTAAAAATGAACGAGAGGCTCGTCGTATGGAACGACAGAACAATCGAAATAATAAAAATAACAGCGCAGAGGCTGATGAGAATGATTCCAGCTCTGATAGCTCACCAAATAACTCTGAAAACAGCGGATCTAATAATTACAACGAATCAGATCGCGGGGGTAGCAACCGAAGATTTGGTGGCGGCCGTGATAATAATCGCCGTGACCGTGGGCGTGATCGAGGTCAGCGTGATCGCGGCCAACGTGATCGTGGCCAACGTGAAGAGCGCGAGATTGTTATTGGACCAGATGATGTATTGCTACCAGTAGGTGGCTTACTTGATATTTTAGATAGCTTTGCATTTATTAGAACAGGTGGGTATTTACCATCTCCTAATGATGTTTATGTATCACTACAGCAGGTTAGAAAGTACGGCCTGCGTAAAGGTGATGTTATTACCGGATCTGTTAGAGAAGGACGTGAGGGTGAGCGCCGCGAGAAGTTCAGCGCATTGGTAAGAGTTGAAACGGTTAATGGAGTTGAGCCAGAGAATGCTAAGGAAAGAGTTGAATTCTCTAAATTAGTTCCACTTTATCCGCAAGATAGATTACGTCTTGAGACTGAGCCAAATGTACTTACTACTCGTATTATCGATTTAATCTCACCAATTGGTAAGGGGCAACGTGGTTTGATTGTTTCTCCACCAAAAGCTGGTAAGACAATGGTGTTGCAAGCAATTGCTAATGCAATCACAACTAATAATCCAGAGTGTCATTTAATGGTGGTCTTAGTTGATGAACGCCCCGAAGAGGTAACTGATATGCAGCGCTCAGTAAAGGGTGAGGTAATTGCCTCTACCTTTGATCGCCCAGCAGATGATCACACTACAGTTGCCGAGCTTGCAATTGAGCGAGCAAAAAGATTAGTAGAGCTAGGTCATGATGTAGTTGTATTACTTGATTCAATTACTCGACTAGGACGTGCTTACAACATTGCAGCCCCTGCCTCAGGAAGAATTCTCTCCGGTGGTGTGGACTCTGCTGCGCTTTATCCACCAAAGAAGTTTTTTGGTGCAGCGCGTAATATTGAAAATGGTGGCTCACTAACTATTTTAGCAACCGCTCTAATTGATACCGGATCAAAAATGGATGAGGTTATCTTTGAAGAGTTTAAAGGCACTGGAAATATGGAGCTTATTCTCAATCGTAAGTTTGCTGACAAGCGCATCTTCCCAGCGGTTGATGTAGTTGCATCCGGTACTCGTAAGGAAGAGATCTTGATGGGAACTGAGGAGTTAAGCATTGTTTGGCGCTTGCGCCGAGTACTGCACGCACTTGAGCCACAGCAAGCACTTGAGTTACTACTTGAGAAGATGAAGGGAACTAAATCAAATGTTGAGTTCCTTCTTCAAATTCAAAAGACCACAGCAGGAGGAGAAAGCCCATCCGGTAATGGATCAAGTAATCGAGAGAGTGCTGAGGCTTAAAAAGAGCGTAAATTTTGCTCGCTTAAGATTTAGCGGTTATTCTTTACACCCTCTAGTACTTCACTAGTCCTACTGGTTCACAAAGTTTTATAATATGAAACTTTGATCCAGTAAAAATCAAGGAGAAATATGAAGAACGAGATCCACCCACAGTATGGCGAGACCAAAGTAACCTGTGGTTGCGGTGAAGTTTTCACTACCCGCAGCACTAAGGAGAATGGTTCTATCTACGTTGAAGTTTGTTCTATGTGTCACCCCTTTTATACCGGTAAGCAGAGAATTCTTGATACCGGTGGCCGAGTAGCTAAGTTCCAAGAGCGATTTGGAAAGGCTGACAAAACCGGCACCAAGTAGTTTTCCCAAAGAGAGCACACCAAACATCGAAAAGATGTGGTGTGCTCTCTTTTTTAATTTACATTAATTATTATTTAAGTAGTAAGAAAAGGAGGATCAGATGGAGCGATTTGCTAAGGTCAATGAGTTATTGGCCGAGTATGAATCACTAGAGGCGCAGATGGCCGATCCCTCTATTCACTCTGATCAAAATAAAGCTAGATCACTTGGTAAAAGATATGCCCACCTTGGTCCAGTAATTGCCGGATATCGTGCTTACAAATTGGCTGAGGATGATTTTAATGCTGGCAAAGAGTTGGCAGCTGCTGATCCAGAGTTTGCATCGGAGTTAGCATCACTTGAAAGTAGTAAGGATGCTGCCGCTGCCACACTTGAAGAGTTGTTACTGCCAAGAGATGCCAATGATGATCGTGATGTAATTATGGAGATTAAGGCTGGAGCAGGAGGGGATGAGTCGGCAATCTTTGCTGGTGATCTTTTTCGAATGTACTCCCGTTATGCTGAAAAACAGGGTTGGAAGATTGAGGTTATTGATACCACCCCAAGTGATATGGGTGGTTATAAAGATATGTCAATTGGTATTAAATCTAAGGGAGCACCAAAACCTGGCCAAACGCCTTATGCAAAATTAAAGTTTGAAGGTGGTGTGCACCGAGTGCAACGAGTGCCTGAGACTGAGTCGCAGGGAAGAATTCACACCTCAGCAGCTGGTGTTTTAATTTTGCCTGAGGCGGAGGAGATTGATGTTGAGGTAAATGCTAATGATTTACGGATTGATGTTTACCGCTCCTCAGGACCTGGTGGGCAAAGTGTTAACACCACCGATTCAGCGGTTCGTATAACCCACATTCCAACCGGCATTGTGGTCTCCTGCCAAAATGAGAAGAGCCAATTACAAAATAAGGAGTCTGCTCTTCGGATTTTGCGCGCTCGTATGTTGGCTGCTGCGCAGGAGGAGGCGGAGCGAATTGCCTCAATTGAGCGAAAGAGTCAGGTTAGAACTGTGGATAGAAGTGAGCGAATTAGAACCTATAACTTTCCAGAAAATCGCCTAAGTGATCACCGAGTTAATTACAAAGCAAATAATTTAGATTCGGTAATGGATGGTGATTTAGATGCGGTTATTCAATCTTTACTTGATGCCGATCGCACCGCAAAATTAGCGGCAGGTAACTCTTGAAGGAGCTGCTACGAGCAGCCTTTGTGCAATTTGAAAAGAATCAGATTGCCACAGTTGATGCTGAGATCCTACTTGCTCACTTACTTGGGGTATCACGTAAGCAGATTCATAGCCAAGGAATTGAGTTGGCAGAAGATGGAAGAGAGAAAATATCTGCTGAGTTTGCAGATTTAATTAACCAAAGATTAATGGGCCGGCCAGTGCAATATATAACTGGTAGCGCCGCCTTTAGATATTTAGATTTAGAGGTTGGTGAAGGTGTTTTAATTCCCAGGCCAGAGAGTGAGTTAATTGTTGATCGAGTAATTGGCGTATTAAATAATGCAAGTGATAAAGATTTAGCAAAGGCTGTAATTGATTTAGGAGCAGGAAGTGGCGCACTTTGTATTGCAATTGCCTCTGAGGCTAGCCTTAAAGGATTAAAGGTAAGTGTGGTGGCGGTTGAAAAATCAGCGCAGGCTGCGCTTTGGCTAAATAAAAATATTGCTAAGTATGACCTACCAATTAGAGTTGTAGTAGAAGATGTAGAGAGTGCGCTAATAGATGTTAAAGCTGATCTGGTAGTAGCTAATCCACCATATATTCCAGATGATGAGAGATTGCCAGCAGAGGTAGCAAACTTTGAACCAGAGATAGCGCTACGCGGTGGCGCAGTAGATGGTATGGCAGTCCCAACACAATTTATTAAAGCTGCTGCAAGGTTATTAAAACCAGGCGGATTTTTCATAATGGAGCACCATGAAAAACAGGGTGAGTTGGTAAGACAGGCTATGGCGGTAGAGTTTTCATCTGTGCAAACTCATGCAGATTTAACTGGGCGAGATAGATTTACTAGCGCAACAAAGAGATAGGCAGATAATGGCTGAGCGAGTTTTATTAACAGATGCCTCAGATGCTGTATTTAATGAGGCTGTTGATACTGCAGTTAGATACTTAAACGCTGGTGAGGTAATTATCACCGCCGCTGAGTTTGGTTACATCTATCTTGCTAATGCATTTGATAAGGATGCGGTTAAAGCAATACATATATTACGTGGTAATCAAAGTGGGATCGCTACTCAAGTTTTTATCAGTGGCCGCAATGTTTTATCTGGAATTTGCGCACCACTAACACCAGAGCAGGACGGCTTGTTAAGTAAGTTTTGGCCAGGTTTATTATCAGTAACCATTAAATCCCAACCAACATTAAGCTGGGATCTAGGAGATGAGCGCAGATTAGGAAAGGTAAATATTAGAGTTCCAGATCGCAAATTTTTAAACGCACTTCTTGCAAAAACCGGGCCATTAGCTGCTGCCTCAGTTGCACTAAGTGGTAAAGAGGTAATTTTAGATTTAACAAAGCTACCAATTTATGAAAGTGATGTTGGGGCAATCTTTGATGAGGCAGTTTTGCGCAGCGGCCCAGTATCTACCTGGCTTGAGATAGATGAGAATGAGATCACAGTTAAACGAGTAGGTGCGATCACAGTTGCTCAATTGCAGGGGGTAATTCCTACTATTTCCGCCCCCAACCTTTAGGCTTACCGTATGTCCAGATTTGAAAAGTATTACGGCCCAGATTTTAATGCGCTAGAAAAACAAGATCCAGAGATAGCCTCCGTTGTCATCTCTGAGATGCAGCGCCAGCGCCAAGATTTACAGTTAATTGCAAGTGAGAATTTTACCTCCGCTGCAATTCTTGCCACATTAGGTTCTACTCTTTCAAATAAATATGCCGAGGGTTATCCAGGTAAGCGTTACTACGGTGGATGTGAAGAGGTAGATAAGGTTGAAGTAATTGGAATTGAGCGGGCAAAAAAATTATTTAACGCCGAGCATGCAAATCTACAGCCACACTCAGGTGCCAGTGCAAATATTGCGGTCTATCAAGCATTTACTAAACCTGGAGATACTGTGCTTGCAATGTCACTTCCTCACGGCGGACATTTAACCCATGGTTCTAAGGTTAATTTTTCTGGTAAATGGTTTAATGTAGTTTCATATGGGGTCAGGCAAGATAATGAGTTAATTGATTACGATCAATTAAGAGATCTTGCAATCGAGCACAAGCCAAAGATGATTTGTTCAGGTGCTACCGCTTATCCAAGTTTGGTTGATTTTGAAAAGGTAAGGCAAATCTGTGATGAGGTTGGCGCAATTATGTGGGTTGATGCCGCTCACTTCATTGGTTTAGTTGCCGGTAAGGCAATTCCTTCACCTGTGCCATATGCAGATGTTGTCTCATTTACTACCCATAAAGTATTGCGTGGCCCCAGAGGTGGCATGATCTTATCTAAGGAAAAACATGCTGCCGCTATTGATAAAGCAGTATTTCCAGGCATACAAGGTGGACCAATTATGAGCGCCGTAGCTGGCAAAGCTGTTATTTTAAAAGAGTGCGCAACTGCTGAGTATCAAAGTTATGCAAAGCAGGTAATTGAAAATTGCCAAGCATTAGCAAAGGATTTAGAGAGTGAAGGTATGCGCGCAGTATCTGGCGGCACTCAAACCCATCTAGCTTTAATTGATATTAGATCTACCGGCGTTAATGGCAAAGTTGCTGATGAGAGATGCGGTCTATCTGGTCTTTCACTAAATAAGAACTCAATTCCATATGATCCAGAGTCACCAGCAGTAACTAGTGGAATTAGAGTTGGAAGTGCAGCAACTACTACCCAGGGAATGGGAAAGAAAGAGATGAAACAGATTGCACACTTTATTGCCCGTGCTATTAAAGATGGCGCAGATGAAGGTAAGGCAAAGGCGATTAGAGCTGAAGTTCACCAACTAACTAAAGATTTTCCTGTTTATCCAGAGCCTAAAAACTAAAGATAAAGTGCAATGCGCGAGTACTTAGTAACTGTTCTACTCGCCGCAATAATTACATACCTAATTACCCCTTTAGTTAGAGATCTAGCAATTAAATCAGGGGCGCTAACTCAAATTCGTACCCGAGATATACATAGTGAGTTAACCCCAAGGTGGGGTGGGCTAGCGATGTGGCTGGCAATGGCAATTACATTAGTAATAGTTAATTATCTGCCTCTAGTTCATAAATCATTTGGCCCAGATGCTACCGGCATCTTTTTAAGCGGTACCTTTATTTTACTTTTAGGACTTTTAGATGACCGCTTTGATTTAGATCCAGTAGCTAAGTTTGCTGGCCAAGCATTTGCGGCCGGCATATTGCTAATTTATGGCGTGCAAATACTTTGGCTACCAATTAACGGAATTACTACTTTGCCAACAAATATCGGTCAGATAATTACTGTTTTATTTGTAATGGTGGTAATTAATGCAATTAACTTTGTGGATGGCTTAGATGGCCTAGCAACTGGAATAGTAATGATCTGCGCAGCATCTTTTTTTGCCTTCTCATATTTACTAGCAGTAATAAATGGTTTAAACCGAGCCGGTGCACCATCACTTATTACTGCGGTAGTAATTGGTTTATGTCTTGGTTTTCTGCCCCATAACTTCTACCCAGCCCAAATATTTATGGGTGACTCTGGCGCTATGTTTTTAGGTTTATTAATAAGTGCATCTGCCATTACCTTAACGGGGCAGGTAGATGCCTCCGCTATTACTGAAGAAAACGGAGGCTCTGCGCTGCTGCCACTTCTTCTGCCATTTA
>JAEMTE010000014.1 GCA_016462445.1 Candidatus Nanopelagicus sp.
GGCGGGGATTTATTTTATTTAAGTCCTTCACAAATTGGTTTAGGTCCAGCATTTGTGTTTCCATAACGATGTTGGGTAATTGAAATACTTTGTTCTAAGAACCATCTACTCATCTCAATATCACCGCGAGAGGTAATTGGACGCATATCGCAGCTAACTCCATTTTGCATTAATTGGTGGATCGGTGCGATCTCAGAGGAGAGCCATCTAGCCCGATCAAACTCTTTAGCATGTTCGGCAAACTCAGACGCACTTTCTACCACTAAATTTGCTAAGCCTGAGATTAATGTGTCACTACTTAAAGATGTGATTATGCCTAATTCAGTTTTTAGCCAGCTTAAAAAATCTAACTCATCTTTACTTGTACCACTCTCAAGGCGGATAAGAAAACCTTTTTTATATCTACGATAGCGTTGCAGATTGGATTCAACCTCAAGACCGCTTTTATCAATTGCTAATTTTCCAACTGCATTAAGCCATTTATTTGCAGCCTCCTTCATTGGTAAGAAATGGTGCATCTGATTCCAATTTCTTAGTGTTGCTACATAATTAGCACCTCCTGCTTTTGCAGTTGCACCAACAGAGCTTCTCTTCCAACCACCAAATGGTTGACGATTGACTATTGCACCGGTTACTCCCCGATTAACATAAAGATTTCCTGCTTCGACATTTTCAATCCACTCCTCACACTCGCCTTGATCTAAAGATTGAATTCCAGCAGTTAAGCCAAACTCGGTTGCATTTTGCCACTTAATTGAGGTTTTCAAATCTGGTGAGATCATGATTGCAAGTACTGGGCCAAACCACTCATTTAAATGTGACCAGGAGCCTGGTTTAACATTTGTTTTAATACCTGGTGACCAGAGAAGTCCTGCTTGATCTAATTGTTTAGGTTCAAGTAACCACTCCTCACCCTCATCTAAGCTGGTTAAAGCCCGATGTAGTGAGTGCTCTGCTGCTTTAATAATTGGTCCAACCGATGTTGCGTACTTGTATCCAGCACCTACTTGTAGTGATTGCACCGCATCTAGTAATTGTTTTTTAAAGATTGGATTTTCATAGATATTTTTATCAACAATTGCAACAGATGCGGCAGAGCACTTTTGACCTGCATGACCAAAAGCTGATTGCACAAGATCTTTAACTGCTAAATCAATATCACAACAAGCTGTTAAGACCATTGAGTTCTTACCGCTGGTCTCAGCTAAGAGATTTAAATTATTTTTCCAAGAGGAGAACAAAAGCGCGGTGTTATAGCCACCGGTGAGAATTACCGCATTCACATCTAGGTGGGTAATTAATGCCTGTCCAATCTCATTATCCTCAGTTGATACAAATTGCAGTACATCCTTTGGTACACCCGCCTGCCAAAGTTGATTAACTAAGTGCCAAGAGGTGGCAACGGTTTCTGGCGCTGATTTAAAAATAACGGTATTACCAGCTGCTAACGCTGCACAGATGCCACCAGTTGGAATTGCATAGGGAAAGTTCCAAGGTGGCACAACTACTACTACACCAACTGGACTTGATTGCTTTTCTAAATCTAGCGAGATTGCCGAGAGTGCGTAGTAATTTGCAAAATCAATTGCTTCAGAGACCTCAGGGTCTGCCTCAGCCACAGTCTTACCAGCATCACGGGCCATAATTGCAATACTGCTCTCCTGCTCATCATGAGCGATTTGTGCAAAGTTTTTTAATATCTCACCGCGCTTTTCTGCACCCTTCGCACTCCAATCAGTAACCGCTTTTTTAGCAAGATTTACTGCAGAGTCAACATCACTCTTACTGGCAACGGCGTAGCTATACCAAATCTTGGCATTATCACTTGGGTCATAACCATCAATTAAAGTGCGATCAAAAATCTGCTTGCCATCAATAACAATTGGTATTTGTAGATCACTTTGCATTAATACTGATCTAATCTCTTTATCTAGCTTGTTAACAAAGGAGTTCTTAGTTAGATCAGCATTTGGGGCATTTTCAAAGATATCTCCCACCTCAAACTTAATACTTCTATGGCGCAAACTCTTAGTTGATAAATCATGGCGGTCCGTTGCACCCTTTAAGAAGCGCTCTGCTTGAGCATTAAATATCTCTTTACTTTCGCCAATCTCAAATGAGGATCTTAAGTAATTCTCTGGCGCAGTGTTCTCATCTAATCTACGCACTAAATAGGCAACTGCGGAGGCAAAATCATCACCTCTTGTGACGGGTGCGTATAAAAGAATTCGAAGTTTACGGTTTGCAATTGCAAGAGCCTCAGGGTTTGCCATTCCCTCAAGCATCTCAATATCTAATTGATCCATTACCTGCCGCTTTTTAGCGATCTCAAGGGCAAATGCAATATGGAAAAGATTATGGCTGGCAACACCGATTCGAACCGCATCTGCATGATCTGGCCGAAGCGCCGTATCTAACAACCGTGAGTAACTTGCATCAACTGCTGCCTTTGATTGATAAGGGGCCGCTACCCAACCATGCAATGTCGCTTCTGCCTTCTCCATTGCAAGATTTGCTCCCTTAACCAATCTAATCTTTATTACCCCGCCAGTGTTTTTATGGCGCTGCTTTGACCACTTAACTAACTCAGCAAATACCTCATGTGATTCAGGTAGGTAGGCTTGCAAAACAATTCCGGCGTATAACTTTTCAAACTCTTCCTCAGAGAGTACTAACTTAAATGCATCAACAGTTAACCTAAGATCGCGAAACTCCTCCATATCTAGATTAACAAATGTGTGAGATTGAATTGAATTTTTATAGATTATTCGCAGTTTTTCAGATACACGCTTCAATGTGCCATCTTGATCTACGGTAATAATCTGGCTTACAACTGAGGAGAGCTTTACTGAAACATAATCAACCTCAGGCCGCTTCATCATCTCAAGCACTCTTTCAAATCGCTCAGCAGCTTCACGCTCTCCTAAAACCGCCTCCCCTAATACATTTATATTTAATCGAATATCCTTTTTAGCTCTGCGCTTTATTTGCTTAGCTAGCTTTGAGCTCTCTGAGGGCAAAATGATTCCCTTAGATAATCGTTTAACCTGGGTGTGAACTGCAAATAGGACTGGTTTTGGTAGAACCATTGAGATTGCTGCAATTAGTTTTAATCCAACTGCGTTAATTAAGCCAAAGCCAGTGAGAGTTGCACTCTTTGCTGATTTCTTTAACACTCTGGCTGCATCTTTAGCTGAAGTTATTCGCATAACCTCATCAGTGAGTGAAACAGTTACGGAGATAGCTTTTGGATCTTTAAAGAGACGAGAAAATCTTTTTCTGCTTGCCTTGTCATATCTTTTTTTATTTGGTTCAGATTCGGCAATTAACTGCTTTGCAACCTTAACCGCAGATTGTGCTAGTTCATCAATACCAGCTTCGGTATCTATCGGAACGCTCACCCCTGCATCAACTCTTTTAATTTAACTAAGCTCTTTGCCATCGCAACCGGCACCCACTTACCTGAGTCTGATACCCACCACTTAGAGCGAGCATTTCGGCCATCCCAACTTTCAATTACCAATGTGGTGTTGGCATCAATCTCTTGTAATTCATACCGCCAAACATTGTGAAGCAGATGTTGCCAGGCGATTGATTTATTATCAGAAAATTCAACTACCTGATTCTTAATTACATACGGAACCCCTAACTTCATCCTCATGCCAAACTTTGCGCCAAGATATAACCGATCAGGACCAGAGAGATTGCTCTTAACCATCCCAGAGCCATCCATTAATGAGTGATTTTTTGGCATCGAAATAAAATCAAAGATCTTTTTCGCTGGGGCGTTGATTACTAACTGGGCTTTATAAAAAAGTGGGAGACCAGTATCAACTATCTCAGCACGCTCTTTCATAATTAATGAACAGAGGCTGAAGGACGCTCATACTCTAGAACTAAGCCAATAATTGAAATTACTAATGCGCCAACTGCAATTAATACCAACCACCAACCGATAATTATGCCAGTGCCAATTGCAGCAATGGATAATCCCACTGGTAGCGGCCACCAGGAGTGCGGGGAAAAGAAACCAATCTCACCAGCTGAATCTGCAATCTCACCTTGTTGATTATCCTCTGGAAGCACTCCGCCTGATCTGCGGTCGGTAAACCAGAGATAGAAACCAATAATTAATGCCAGCCCAGCACTTAGTGCAATTGCGGTTATACCAACCGCCTCACCACCAACCTGCCAGTAAATAACTGTAAGAATTGCATAAAAAACTGCTAGACCAATAAATAAAACCCAGCCAGTCTTCATTAGTGCTTAGCCTTCTGCGCCATATGTGGGTAGTGCAGATCAAAAGCCGGGCGCTCACTTCTAATTCTTGGCATCGAGGTGAAGTTATGTCTTGGTGGTGGACATGAGGTTGCCCATTCAAGGGATGATCCATACCCCCAAGGATCATCAGTTGTGACCTTTGGTTTATTACGGGAGATCCATACATTTATAAAGTATGGAATCATAGATAAAGCTAGGAGGAATGAACCAACGGTTGAAACCATATTCATTACGGTAAAGCCATCAGTTGATAAATAATCAGCATAACGGCGTGGGAAGCCTTTAATACCAAGCCAGTGCTGAATTAAAAATGTTAGGTGAAATCCTATAAATAATGTCCAGAAGTGAATTTTCCCTAGAGTTTCATTAAGCATCACACCAGTCATTTTTGGCCACCAGAAATAAAATCCGGCGTACATAGCAAATACTACAGTTCCAAATAACACATAATGAAAGTGGGCCACTACGAAATAAGAGGCAGAGACTGCAAAATCAAGTGGCGGACTTGCCAGGATAATTCCAGTTAAGCCACCAAATAAGAAGGTAACCAAAAAGCCCATTACAAAGAGCATTGGGGTTTCAAAGGTCACAGATCCACGCCACATCGTGCCGATCCAGTTAAAGAATTTAACACCAGTTGGTACTCCAATTAAGAATGTCATAAAGGAGAAAAAGGGCAGTAATACCTGACCACTTGCATACATATGGTGTGCCCAAACTGAGACAGAGAGTGCTGCGATTGCAATTGTTGCAGCAATTAAACCTTTGTAACCAAAGATTGGCTTGCGACTAAATACTGGCAAGATCTCAGTTGCGATTCCAAAGAATGGAAGTGCCAGGATATAAACCTCCGGATGGCCAAAAAACCAAAATAGATGCTGCCATAACATAGCTCCGCCATTTGCCGGATCAAAGATGTGGGAGCCAAAGGCACGATCTGATTCAAGTGCTAAAAATGCAGCGGCAAGTGGTGGAAAAGCAATCAATACCAAGATTGATGTTAGTAACACGTTCCAACTAAAGATCGACATTCTAAACATTGTCATACCAGGAGCACGCATTGTTAAAATCGTAGTTACAAAGTTAACGCCACCCAAAATTGTGCCAAGACCACCAATTGCTAGTCCTACCAGCCAAAGATCGCCACCAATTCCTGGTGAGTACTGCGCATTTGAAAGAGGGGCGTAAGCAGTCCAACCAAATGATGCTGCCCCACCTGGAGTAAGGAATCCAACAAATGCCATGGTGCCACCAAATAAATACAGCCAATAGGAGAGCATATTTAATCTTGGGAATGCCACATCTGCTGCGCCAATTTGCAACGGCATAATTACATTTGCAAAACCAACAAATAGCGGCGTAGCAAACATCAAAAGCATGATGGTTCCATGCATAGTAAAGATCTGGTTGTACTGCTCATTACTTAAAAATTGCATACCTGGACGAGCAAGCTCAGTCCGCATTACTACTGCAAGAATGCCAGCAATTAAAAACCAAACAAATGAGGTAATTAAATATAGGTAACCAATTGTTTTATGATCGGTTGAGGTTAACCACTTAACCAATAATTTTCCTTTAGATGTTGGTGCTACATCTGCTTGCGCCGCTGAGATAGTTGGGCGTTGGGCGTAGGTGGTCATGCTTTTGCTGCTTTCTCTTCGGCTACTAATGCCTGAATATAACTCTCATACTCAGCAGGTGTTACCACCTTGACTGAGAAAAGCATCTGCGAGTGGTTACGCCCGCATAGGATATTGCATCTTCCAGGATAGGTTCCAATTTTGTCAGCGGAGAACTCCAGGTGATTCTCCACACCAGGCAAATTTTGCATTTGAATCATAAAGGCTGGAATCCAAAAACCGTGAACCACATCATTAGCATTTAAATTAAACCTGACCCTCTCACCCAGCGGAAGGTAAAGAGTTGGAGGTTGCGCTGGTGTACCAGTTACTTTGGCACTCTTGTAATCACCGGCATCCTTATATATAAATTGCCAAGACCATTGGAATCCAATCACCTCAATCACATGAGCAGCCTGTGCCTCGGGGGTAACCTTGACGATTTCTGATTCTCGTTGCACAGTGAAATAGAAAAGAACTGCCACAATTATTAGTGGAATGATGGTGTAGGCAAGCTCAACTGGAATGTTGTACTGAGTCTGCTTAGGAAAGTTCTCATCTTTTTTACGATGAAAAAATACTGGCCACATAATCAAAATTAAAGTAAATACTCCAACCACACCAGCTGCGATCCAAGCCCCCTGCCAAAGTGAGAGTGATTGGTCGTTAACGCTTGACAGCCCCTCTTCAAAGCCAATGCCAGATACATCTTTACGAGAACAACCAGCAAGAAATACTGTCGCCAGCGACAGCGCTGGAAGGGATTTAAAAGCATGCCGGTTCATAGGCTTAAGGATAACCTTGTGCCATAGCAATCTCCCAACAGCAAGGTTAGGGGTAGTAAGTGGTTCGTATCACAGGCGATTTTCAACGCGAGAGTGCCCTTGACTCTGCCACAACTGACTTACTAAAGGAGTTTTTTGCAAAGGGCTGGCCAGATCCAACCAAACTAAATAAAGTTTCACGCCAAGCAGCAATACTTTTGCAAGAGGTAAGAGAAAGTTTTGCAAAATCATTAAATGTAAGAAGTGATGAGATCGAATTTATTGGTGAACCAGATTTAGGATTTCAACTAGGCATTCAAGGCCTATTAAAATCTGGCAGCAAGTTGCTCTACTCAGCTATTGATCGACAGCGGGTATTTGCAGTTGCATCTTTTGAAAAAAATGCTGGGCGAATCGTTACGCAATTGCCAGTTAATAACAATGGCGTAATAACACAATCTCAAGCAACAGATAATGATTTATTGGTATGGCAGGTAGCCAATGGCGAGACTGGAAATACTCAATTAAGTCCTAATACTGGGCCAATGGTCTTTGCAGATTGCACCAGCAGTGGTGTTGATTTACTACCAAAATTTGATTACCAAACTGCTTTATTTGATAGCACCTCTTGGGCAGGACCTGCAGGTATTGGTATTTTAGTAATTAAATCAAATGCTAAGTGGAGTAATCCACTGCCCCACAATGATCTATCCCGCACCCCCACCACCTACTCTCTTCCACTCCTACTTGCTAGCGCAGTTTCCCTAGAAAATTATCTAGCACAAATAGATAACAGATCTAAATTAAAACAAGAGATAATCTCATTTATTACTGAGCAGATCACCGATGTTGATATCGCATCTGGCTCTAATAGTCTTAGCAAGTTTTTATCAATATCAATTAAAGGTGTTGAAGCAGATCGACTGCTCCTAGATTTAGAAGAGAAAGGATTTGCAGTTGACTCAGGCTCGGCCTGCAAATCAGCTGATATGCAGCCATCTCATGTATTAGCGGCAATGGGCAGACCGATTGCTGGAAATATCCGGCTAACAATTCACAAGAAGATTACTGAACAAATTGTGAAAGAGTTTTGTATCGCACTTTATACAAGTGTTGCTAAATTAAGAGGAAACTAACCAACTAGCTTCACATTTAGATGCGGCTTAATCTCATCGGTGGCAGCTTTACCGTAAGCAGTTTCAAATCTGGTTAAAAACTCATCCTTAGTAAATTTATACTCTTGAGTGCCAGTTGTCTCAATGCAGTAGGTAGCAAGCATCGAGCCAAGTTGGCCACATCTTTCATGATTTAAACCCCAAGAAAGACCAGCGATAAAGCCAGATCGAAAATTATCACCAACTCCAGTTGGATCTAACTTTGCCTTCTCCTTAGGAACTCCAACATAAATTGTCTCTTTACCATGCTCTTCAATTTGCGCACCCTTTGAACCTAATGTGACAACTCGAACCTGCACCCGATCAAATAATTGTCGGTCAGTCCACCCAGTCTTTTGAATTGCAAGTGCTAGTTCATACTCATTTAAAAATAAGTACTTTGCGCCATCAATTAATTGCGCAATCTCTTTGCCATCCATTCTGGCCATCTGCTGTGATGGATCAGCGGCTACTGGAATATTTAACTCCCGCGCCATCTGGGAGTAGCCCATCATTGCCTGCGGATCATCGGGTGAAATAACTAGCAAATCAAAATTGCCACTCTTTGCAATAATTGAGGATAATTTAATATTTCTTGCCTCACTCATCGCGCCAGGAAAAAAGGATGCAATCTGATTTAATTCAGTATCGGTTGTGACCATAAAGGTTGCGGTGTGAAGTTTTTCTGAGACTAAAACATGTGAGGTATCTACGCCATGGCGATCTAGCCAAACTTGGTAATCAACCCAATCTTTACCAACGGCGGCAATTAATATCGGATTAAGACCAAGGGCGCCCATACCAAATGCAATATTTGCACCACACCCACCACGCCTAATTTCAAGTGTGTCTACTAAAAAAGAGAGTGAGACCTTTGCTAATGAGCCAGCAACAAGTGAGTCGGTGAATTTGCCACCAAAACTCATTATGTGGTCACCACCGACTGAGCCGGCTACCGCCACCTTCATACTTTTAAATTAATGGTTTAGCTAAAGGAGTCGCCGCAGGCACATGAGCCACCGGCATTTGGATTATCAATTGTGAAACCCTGCTTCTCAATCGTGTCAACAAAATCAATTGTGGCACCCATTAAATATGGTGTACTCATTTTGTCAGTTACAACCTTCACCTTTGCTGCGCCATACTCAGTCATAGTGTCACCATCTAGCGTGCGATCATCAAAGTAAAGTTGGTAACGAAGTCCTGAACAACCACCAGGTTGTACCGCAACTCGCAAACTTAAATCATCTCGTCCCTCTTGCAGCAGAAGTGCAGCAACCTTTGTGGCAGCAACATCGGTTAACGCAATTTTGGTGTTGGTAATTGCTACATCTGTTGCGCTACTTGTCTCTGTGCTCATACTCACTCTTTCCATTGGGATTTAGGCTCCTAGGTTACTACTTCGCCAGAGTTATTTCCGCACCAAAACCTGTGAGCGTTTACACTCCACCTATGGGAATAACCGATCTACTGCTGCTGGGACAAGAGCGTGATCTAAAAAGTGAGCGGGGTGTCTCTTGTGATGGCGCCCTGCCCGCAGCTAGTGATCCAGATTTAGTAGCACGGGCGGTGGCAGCAAAAGCTAGCTTAGGTAGTAGGGCAATGATTTTGGGCCATCACTATCAACGCGATGAGGTAATTAATTTTGCTGATATTCGTGGAGATTCTTTTAAGTTAGCCCAGGCCGCTGCTGATAATTCATCAGCTGAGTTTATTTTCTTTTGCGGTGTGCACTTTATGGCAGAGAGTGCGGATATTTTAACTACTGCAAATCAAAAAGTAATTCTGCCAGATTTAGCAGCAGGTTGCTCTATGGCGGATATGGCAACCGCTACCCAAGTTGATACCGCATGGCAGGTACTCACTAAATTAGGTGTAGCAGGTAAGACAATTCCAATTACATATATGAACTCCTCCGCTGCAATAAAAGCATTTACTGGGAAAAATAATGGCGCTGTCTGTACCTCATCTAATGCAGCCAGAGCTATGAGATGGGCATTTGAAAAGGGTGAGAAGGTTTTATTTTTGCCTGATCAACATCTTGGACGTAACACTGCAGTTTTATCACTTGGATTAAAGTTAGAGGATTGCATTTTATGGAATCCGTGGAAACCAAATGGTGGCTTAACCGATGAGCAAATTAAAAAAGCAAAGGTGATTTTATGGCGTGGACACTGCTCAGTTCATGGCAGATTCACGGTAGAAAATATTAAAGATGTTAAGATCCGCCTGCCTGGTGTGCAGGTCTTAGTCCACCCAGAGTGCCAGCATGATGTGGTTTCAAATGCTGATGTCGTAGGTAGTACTGAGGTAATTATTAAAACAGTTAAGGACTCCCCAGCTGGCACAAAATGGGCGGTTGGAACTGAGCTAAATCTTGTACAGCGGCTGGCTAATGAAAATCCTGATAAAGAGGTAGTTTTCTTAGATAAGACGGTCTGCTACTGCTCCACAATGAATCGAATTGACCTACCCCATCTGGTTTGGGCGATGGAGTCATTAGTTGGCGGCAAACTGGTTAATCAGATCAAAGTTGAGGCTGAGGTTGCTAGGTATGCAAAAGTTGCATTAGAGCGAATGTTGGCCCTACCTTAATCTCATGTCAGAGAAAAAAGGCAAGCCAACGCCAAAGCGTAAGGATGCGCAGGCTAAGTTAAATTTCTCCCCACTTGCACCCTCTGCAAGTAAGGCGGCTAAAAAAATATTAAAGGAACAATCTCGCGCAAGAAGATTAGAGACACGCGCTGCATTTATGCGCGGTGAGGAGAGTGCGCTACCAATCAGGGATAAGGGAGAGGCCCGTAGATTTGTGAGAAATTATATTGATGGGCGTAAATCTATTGGTGAGTACTTTTTAGTAGTAATTATGTTTGTATTATTTTTAACTGTTGTGCCAATCCCAGCGGTACAACTTGCAGCAATTGCAATTATGTACTCTTCAATGATTTATGTAGCTTTAAACGGCTTTTTCCTCTCTAGAAAACTTAAGCAACTAGTTGCTCAAAAGTATCCAAATGAATCAACTAAGGGAATTGGTCTCTACGGCTGGATGCGCTCTACGCAACTTCGCAGATTACGAGCCCCTGCCCCGCAGGTAGGGCCAACTAAGAAGAAGTAACTAAATCTTTAAGCTCTAGGCTTTGGACTAATAGTTTTACTTGGATCACGCTCAACTACCCCAACTAGGGCAAGATCGATCGCATCAATAATCCCCTTTTCAAGCTTTACCCCAGATGCCTTCACATTCTCTTTAATTTGAGCCGGCTTTGTTGCGCCAATGATTGCGCTGGAAACATTTGGATTTTGTAGTACCCACGCTATTGCAAGTTGGGCTGGTGTTAGATCAACTTTTTCAGCAATCGGTAGTAATTTTTGTACTGCAGTAAGCACTTGATCATTCATAAATTTAGAGATCATATCTGCGCCACCTTTTTTATCAGTAGCCCGTGATCCAGCTGGTGCTTTCTTGCCTGGTAAATACTTACCGGTTAACACACCTTGACCAATTGGTGACCAAACTATTTGACCAATTCCTTCTTTCTCACATAGCGGCACAACCTGGCTCTCAATTACTCGCCACAACATTGAATATTGAGGCTGGCTAGAGATAAAGCGGTCATAACCGTTAGCATCTTGAATCGCAAGTGCAGCAGCAATCTGCTCAGCATTCCACTCTGAAAAACCAATGTAATGAACCTTGCCACTTCTAATGAGATCATTAAATGCCCTTAGTGTCTCCTCAAGTGGTGTCTCATAATCAAAGCGATGGGCTTGGTAGAGATCAACATAATCTGTTTTTAATCTCTTCAAAGAGGCGTTACAGGACTCCATAATATGTTTGCGCGATAATCCGCGATCATTTTTACCAGTGCCAGTTGGCCAATAAACCTTGGTAAATAACTCATATGACTCACGCTTAACACCTTTTAGCGCTTTACCTAAAACACTCTCAGCTCTTGTGCCGGCATAAACATCTGCGGTGTCGTAGGTAGTAATTCCTAGATCAAGGGCTGCCCTAACACATTTAATTGCTGCATCTGACTCAACCTGGGAGCCGTGGGTAATCCAATTTCCAAAGGTAAGTTCGGAAATATACATTCCGGTGCTACCAAGACGTCTGTGCTCCATATTCAAACCATAACCTAACCACCCAAGTAGGTAAAGTGCGTGGTGAGTTGCAAAAATGCTAAATTTCCATAACACTTCGCCTACAACTTAATATCGAAGATTTAAGAATGTGACTGGGGGAAGTCGGTGTAAATCCGACGCTGTCCCGCAACCGTGAGAAATTTATTTTCAAGTCGGATTACCCAACACATTTATTTATCCACCCGTCGAGGATTGCGGGGCGAGGATTCTCATCTAGGTGGGTTTCTGCGCTTTCGTGAAACTCTCATTCTAGAGAGGCAATACATGTTAAGTAACAAGCTAAAAGAAGGTAAAAAGTTTCTCCCAGCAATACTCGTTATAGCCCTGGCAATTGGGGGCATCTCACTCTGGTCGGCAAAAACCTCCGGAAATTGTGTAACTGTTTCAATTGATTACGGTGTTTTAGATTCACAAAATCAAAATTATGAAAAGTGCTTATCAGTAAGTGGTGATGTAACCGCTTTAGAGTTGATAAATAACGCAAACTTTAAGATCGAAGGAACTGAGAAATACGCAGATCAGGTAGTTTGTAGATTAAATGGCCTACCAAAACCAAATCAACCAATTGGCATCAAGGGCCATGAGGATTACATCGAATTATGCAAAGATATGCCAGCTGAGTTTGCCTATTGGGCAGTCTTTGAAAAAAGAAAACAGGCTATTCCTAATCCTGCAGATTTAAATACTAAATGGACTTATGCCCAGGTCGGAGTTGCAGAACTGAGTTTAAAAGCCGGTGATTCACTTGCCTTTGTCTTTACCGATAATGGTAATGTTAAGTATCCAAAGTAGGAGTCAAAATGTTATCTAGTAAAGATGTACCTTCTATTGTTACGGTGAAAAAAACCACCGCCAGTAGATCTTTGGCTGCAAAAATTTTTGGGCTAGCTGCGCACATCGCAATTCTTGCTGCTGGTACAAAGGTTGCCGAGTACGCCTGGCGTTTTTGGGGTGCTTGCTAGATAGTAGGTTGCAGAAATTTGGCTTGGCTTTATCGAACTTTAGATGGCACAAATGGGAGTGAGACAACCTGAAAAGTTGAATCAGTTCCGCGGATATCAATTAAAACTTGATCATCCTTTTTGACATTTGAATCAATTAAAGCCAAGCCAATTCCTTTTTTAAGAGCAGGTGAGAAGGTGCCACTTGTTACCTCACCAATAACTGCTCCCGCTAGATCCTTCACCTGCATACCCTTGCGAGGAATACCGCGATCAGTGGCCAAGATTGCCTTTAATTTTAACTTGGTTCCTTTTTCTTTTTGTTCTAGCAAAACTTTCTTGCCCAGGAAAATCTCTTTGCTCCAGCCAATCGCCCAGCCCGCCCCCGCTTGGACAGGTGAGATTGCAAGAGATAGCTCATGGCCATGTAGTGGATAGCCCATCTCAGTGCGAAGTAAATCTCTGGCACCTAAGCCGCAGGCCACACCATTTAACTCTTTAACCACCACAACTAATTTATCCCAAACTTTTTCAGCATCCTGCCAAAGTGGAATAATTTCAAAGCCAAACTCACCTGTGTAACCAGTACGGCATAAAATAATTGGACAGCTTTCAATCGTGGTGTTTATAAAGGACATATAGTTAAAATCACTTTTTATTCCAAATCGGCTAAGTACCTTGGCAGAATCTGGTCCCTGTACCGCAATGACTGCATACTCTTTATGAAGATTTTTTACTTGAAGTTGTGTGGGTGAATTTTTATTTAAAATCTCAAAAACAGAGGTGGTATTAGATGCATTTGGTATCAGAAATAGATCTGTCTCTGAGTTTCGATAAACAATTAAATCATCAACTACTCCCCCATCTTCATTACAAAGCAGGGTGTACTGGGCCTGGCCTGAAGTAATCTTGCTAAGATCATTAGTAACAACTCTATTTAAATACTCAACAGCTCCTTCTCCGATGATTGAAATTTTTCCTAGATGTGAGACATCAAAAATTCCAACTCGCTCCCGCACTGCTGAGTATTCAGCAATTGCACCGCTCTGGGCGTACTCAATTGGCATTAGCCAGCCACCAAAATCAGCCATTTTTGCATTTGTCTCTAAATGTCTAGCCGCCAACGGAGATTGATTCATAACCTAAATCTACACTCCCGAATAAAGAAATGGGGCAATGGGCTACCTGGCACAATTATCATCTTTTAAAAGTATCCCTTAGGCTTACCCAGTAACGATAACTCATTTACTAAAATAGGAGTGAAATGGCCAAGGTCAAACTAGCTACCAAAGTTGATAGTGATGTACTAGTCGTTGGAGTTGGCATATCAAATAGTAAGTTACAAATTTTATCTGGCATATCCGAGGTTGATAGCACTGCATTACTAATCAACCTAAATGCAATTGGTGCTACTGGAAAAGTAGATGAAGTTATTAAATTACCCGGTAAAACTACAAAACTTATTGTATTTACTGGGTTAGGAAAGATTGAACCTAACTTTAGCCCAGAGCTTTTGCGCCGAGCAGCTGGGGCAGCAGCCCGAGAGCTTGCTGGAAATAAATCTGCCGCATTTGCTTTGCCCCATAAATCAGTTGTTGAACTTTCAGCGATCGCTGAAGGCGCCGCACTTGGCGCATACTCATTCACCCAATTTTTAGGCAGTAGTAAGAAGGAGCAAAAAGATCCACTTTCAACGGTAAGTGTGATTACAAAGTTTGCCGATACGCCAGCCGCTAAAGCTGCCGCCAGACGTGCTGAGATAATTGCTGAGCAAACATTTTTAGTCAGAGATTTGATTAATACCCCGCCAAGCCACCTAACACCTGATTCATTTTGCTTGCGAATGAAGAAGGAGGCAGCAAAGTACGGGGTGAAGGTTGAGATTATTAATGATGCCGCTCTTAAAAAAGGTGGGTATGGCGGAATAATTGGAGTTGGTCAAGGCTCAGCAAATCCACCCAGACTTCTTCATGTTACCTACTCACCAGCCAAAGCAAAAAAGCGGTATGCATTTGTTGGCAAGGGAATTACCTTTGATACCGGCGGGTTAGCATTAAAACCAGCTGCTGGCATGGAGGCAATGAAGGCGGATATGTCGGGAGCGGCAGCGGTCATCGCAGCAGTTTTTGCAATCGCACAATTAAAACTACCGATCGCCGTAGATGGCTGGGCGCCGTTGGCAGAGAATATGGTTAGCGATAGCGCAACAAGGCCAAGTGATGTAATAACAATTTATGGTGGTAAAACAGTTGAGGTATTAAATCCGGATGCAGAGGGAAGATTAGTTTTAGCAGATGCATTAATAAAAGCGGCACAGGTTGGTAAGAAGGCAGGCGGCTTAGATGGAATTATTGATGTGGCAACACTTACCGGCGCTCAGGCTGTTGCATTAGGCAGTAGAACCTCAGCAGTTATGACAAATGATGAATTATTTAGTGGTCAATTTTTAACTGCAGCAAATCTTGCAGGTGAAGCATTTTGGCCAATGCCGCTTCCAGTTGAACTTCGCGCCTCCCTTGATTCACCAATTGCAGATCTTGCAAATATTGGTGACCGCATGGGTGGCATGTTGGTAGCTGGATTATTTCTAAAGGAGTTTATTGATCCGCAAACTCCGTGGTTGCATCTAGATATTGCAGGTCCGGCATACAATGAAAAAACTGCACATGGCTATACGCCCATTGGTGGCACTGGAATTGCGCTACGCTCGCTAGTTTGTTTAGCGGAGTTGGCTTCATCACACACATAATGTTGATTAATTGGCAGGTCATATCAAAGGATCATTTCGTGGCAGGATTACCTCATGGCCGATTTTGATCTAGTCATTCTTGGTGGTGGCAGTGGCGGCTATGCAGCAGCCTTGCGTGCCTCCCAACTTGGGCTGAAGGTTGTCTTAATTGAGAAGGAAAAATTAGGTGGGACCTGCCTACATAAAGGTTGCATACCAACAAAAGCATTGCTGCACTCTGGTGAGATAGCAGATAACACTCGTCATGCCAGTGAGTTTGGTGTTAAGGCAGATTTTCATGCCATGGATATGAAGGCGGTTAATGCCTATAAAGATGGGGTGATTAACAAATTACATAAAGGGTTAGAGGGTTTAGTTAAATCTAGAAATATTACCTATGTTGAAGGTAGTGGAAAATTAATAACAAAGAATACAGTTGAGGCGGGCGGAGTTAAATACACCGGTAAAAATGTAATTCTGGCAACTGGTTCCTACCCAAAAACATTGCCTGGGCTTGAGATTGATGGCAAGCAAATTATTACTAGTGAACAAGCAATTAAACTTGATTTTGTTCCAAAGTCTGTGATTGTTTTAGGTGGTGGGGTAATTGGTTGTGAGTTCGCATCAGTTTGGAAATCATTTGGTGCTGAGGTAACAATTATTGAAGGATTGCCTCATCTAGTAGCGCTAGAGGATGAGTCATCTAGTAAGCAGTTAGAGCGGGCATTTCGCAAGCGCGGAATAAACTTTGAACTTGGAGTAAAGTTTAAATCTGCACAAACTAGTAAGAAGGATGTAAAGATAACTCTTGAGGATGGTAAGGAGTTCTCTGCTGAGATCTTGTTAGTCGCAGTTGGCCGAGGCCCAGTTTCTGCCGGTCTTGGCTATGAAGAGGCTGGGGTCAAAATGGATCGTGGTTATGTTTTAGTAGATGATAAATGCCGAACAAATGTGCCAGGCGTTTGGGCGGTTGGTGATTTGATTCCAACCTTGCAACTTGCCCACGTTGGTTTTGCTGAAGGAATATTGGTGGCTGAAGAGATTGCAGGTCTTAAGCCGCGAGCAATTAATTACGATGGCATCCCCCGCGTTACCTACTCCGAACCTGAGGTTGCCTCGGTTGGTTTAACAACTGCAGCAGCAAGGGCGGCTGGCCATGATGTAGTTGAGTTAAATTATGATTTAGCGGGCAATGGCAAGGCTAATATTTTAAAGACCGCTGGGGCGGTTAAGTTGGTAGCTAAGAAGAATGGACCTATTTTGGGAATTCATATGGTGGGCTCGCGTGTGGGTGAGTTACTGGCAGAGGCACAATTAATCTTTAACTGGGAGGCTGAGGCTAGCGATGTTGCCCAACACATTCATGCCCATCCAACCCTCTCTGAGGCGATGGGTGAGGCACACTTGGCCCTAGCCGGAAAGCCATTGCATGCACATGGATAAAAGAGGAGGCAGAGATTAAATGACATTTTCATTAACTATGCCCGCACTTGGTGAATCAGTCACTGAAGGAACTGTTACGCGTTGGCTTAAAAAAGAGGGTGATCAGATTGCATTAGATGAACCATTATTAGAGGTCTCTACCGACAAAGTTGATACTGAAATTCCATCCCCAGTTGCTGGTGTATTACAAAAAATTGTTGTGCCAGTTGACTCAACTGTGCCAGTTGGCGCAGAGCTTGCGGTAATTGCAGAGTCAGTAGGTGCTAACGCCAAACCTGATGTTGTAGTTGTCGAGCATAAAACATTAATTACTACTCCTGTGGTAGAAAAAAATATTGAGCCAGCTGTCATAGTGCAAAATGTTGTTACACAACCAATTACTCAATCTATACCGACAAATACTACAGCCAATACCGCTGGTGCAACAATTGTTTCAATGCCAGCACTTGGGGAATCTGTAACTGAAGGAACTGTTACCCGCTGGCTTAAAAAAGTTGGGGATCTAGTTACAGTCGATGAGGCGCTACTTGAAGTTTCAACAGATAAGGTTGATACCGAGATTCCATCTCCAGTATCTGGAACTATTTTAAGTATTGATGTTGCAGTTGATACAACTGTGCCAGTTGGTGCACGTCTTGCATCGATTGGTCTTACTGGAGCAGCTGCTGCGCCAATTAATACCCCTACTCCTACACCAAATGCTCTTATGCCAAATATTGCGGTACAAAAACCAGCCCCTGTAGTCACACCTACTACTTACGCTGCGGCCGCATCGGTTGCAACTGCAACCCGCTCAGATGATGCATATGCAACACCGATAGTTCGAAAGCTGGCTGCTGAAGCTGGGGTTAATCTTGCAACTGTTAAAGGAAGTGGTGTGGGCGGGCGTATTCGCAAAGAGGATATCTTCGCTGCTGCCCCACGTGCTACGGCTACACCAACTGCAGTAGCAATGGCAAGTATTAAAACTCCAGATAAGTCCACTGAAACATCTACTCCTCGACCACCAGTTATAGCTTCACCACTTCGCGGCACAACAGTGAGTATGTCCCGACTTCGTAAAGTTATTGCAGATCGTATGGTCGAGTCATTAAAGATCTCCGCGCAACTAACAACAGTAGTAGAGGTTGATGTAACAAAGATTGATCGCTTGCGTAGCGCAGCTAAAATATCTTTTGAGGAGAGAGAGGGAGTTAAGTTAACCTTCCTGCCATTTTTTGCAGTTGCAGTTTGTGAAGCATTAAAACAACATCCAGTTTTAAACTCATCTGTAGAGGGTGATCAGATTACTTATCATGCCGCAGAGCATTTGGGTGTGGCAGTTGATACCGATCGTGGATTATTAGTACCAGTTGTTAAAGATGCCGGTGATTTAAATATGGGTGGAGTTGCCCGAAGAATTTCAGATGTGGCAGCTAGAACAAGAGAGAATAAAATTACGCCGGATGAGCTAGGTGGTGGCACATTTACATTAACAAACACCGGCTCTCGTGGCGCTCTATTTGATACCCCGATTATTAATCAACCACAAGTTGCAATTCTTGGTCTTGGCGCAGTTGTTAAACGGCCAGTTGCTGTTAAAGATTCAGATGGTGGGGAGACAATTGCAATTAGATCGATGGTTTATCTTGCACTCTCCTACGACCACCGAGTAGTAGATGGCGCTGATGCTGCCCGCTTCCTAGTGACATTAAAAGATCGATTAGAAGAAGGTCGCTTCGAATCTGATCTTGGTTTGTAATAGTGGCAAGAATAAATAAGGTAGCTGTAACTGGCGCCTCTGGATTAATCGGAACAGCCTTGGTTGCGCAGTTAAAAAATGATGGCTATCAGGTACAAAAATTAGTAAGACGTCCTGTTAGAACATCTGATGAGGTTTTTTGGGATCCTATTAAGGGTCAGATTGATACGCAATCTCTGGAAGGTGTAGATGCAATCTTTCACTTAGCTGGTGCATCAGTTGGTGGAAAGCGTTGGTCTGCTGCATACCGCTCTGAAATCCTAAACTCCCGCCTGCTTGGCACAACCACAATTGCCAGCGCATGTGAGCAGTTAAAACCTGCTGTTTTTATCTCGGCAAGTGCAATTGGCCATTATGGCGAGACTGGTAATCGCGCCGTTACTGAAGCAGATGGTGGTGGCACTGATTTTCTCTCAATAGTTTGCAGGGAGTGGGAGGCTGCCGCATCTCTTGCGGCAAGTGTTAGAACTATTAAATTGCGCACTGGAATAGTGTTAGACCCAACTGGTGGCGCATTGGGACAGATGTTGCCGTTATTTAAATTTGGACTTGGTGGAAAGTTAGGCTCTGGTAAACAGTGGTGGTCCTGGATTACTTTGCATGATCAAATTAAAGCGATGATATTTTTACTTAACTCTAAAATTGAAGGTGCGGTCAATTTAGTAACTCCAAATCCAGTTACAAATCAGCAGTTTACCGCCGCTCTTGCTCATGCATTAAAGCGTCCTGCACTATTTCCAGCTCCAGCATTCGCTCTACGAGCAGTATTAGGTGGCTTCTCAACTGAGGTGCTTGGCTCAAAAAGAGTTATGCCACAAGTTTTAATAAATGCTGGCTTTGAGTTTGATTACCCACATGTTTCAAATGCGTTGACTGAGTTAGTTAAATAACCTATCTAAAAGAAATCTCTCTGGCTTGATCAATAATTGTTGCTACTGTAATTATCTCCTCTATAGAAACTGGCCATACTCCACCTGATAGCGCCTTCTTAACCTGCAGATAAAACTGCGCATAATTTCCATCAACACCTGGATACTCAATCTTTTCATCCCCGTACTGCAGATAGGTAATACTTTTTGTGCTTTGCCCCCAAACCCCACCCTTTGGGTACTGACCACTTCGTAGTAAATCCTCCTGTGGGTCTAAATCATTAATTATTAAAGATCCGCCGTCACCAGTGACTCTAATTCGAGGACCTGGAGCGCCATTAATGGCACTTGCTGATAAGTATGAATCAACACCGCTGTCATGTTTTAGTACCAAGGTAATGTCATCATCAGATCCGCCTCGGATTGATCTAACCGATGCTGCCACTAACTTCGCTGGTCCAAACCAATCAAGTGCTGTGGAAAGTAGATGCGGCTGTAGATCTAATAGATTTCCGCCGCCCTCTTGGGCAGTTGAATTCTCTCGCCAAGAGTCCGGTGTTAAATCTGGGCGAAATCTTTCAAATCTAGAATCTAATCTAAATACCTTTCCTAACTTGCCCTCTTTAATTACCTTCTTAATGGTTAATGCATCACTATCCCATTTGCGATTAAAGTAGGTAGTTACCCCAACTTTACTTTGATTAGCAACTGCAATTATCTCCTGTGTCTCCTTTAAAGTCCGACCCATTGGCTTATCTACTACAACTGGCACACCCGCCCTGAGGCCGGCAATTGCTAATTGGGCATGTGAACTATTTATTGTTGCAACAACTAATAGATCAAGCTTTAATTTTAAAAGCTCATCGATGCTTGCAACTACCTGAGCATTAGGAAAATCTGAAATTACAGCTAACTTGCGCTCAGCATTTGTAGTTAATACTCCAACAATTTCAAAATCCGCACCCTTAAGCAGTGGGGCGTGAAAATACCGCCCAGCTAATCCATACCCTGCAATTCCAACACGAGGTGCCACTTGAGAAGAGTACTACTTACCCTCACGCTGTAATCTAGAAGGCCACCAGATCTTTGGTCCAATATCATGAACTAAAGCCGGTACTAAAATCGATCTAACAATAATTGTGTCTAGCAATACGCCAAAGGCAACTGCAAAACCGATTTGAGCAAGTGGAACAAGTGGCAATAAGCCCAGAACAGCAAAGGTTGCAGCCAAGACAATTCCAGCTGAGGTAATTACTGCGCCAGTTACGGTTAAGCCCTTAATTACACCAGGACGAGTACCAATTTTTTGGGACTCTTCTCGCACTCGAGTCATTAAGAAGATGTTGTAATCAATACCGAGGGCAACTAGGAAGATAAATGCAAAGAGTGGGAAGGAGTTATCTCCCCCAGCAAATCCAAATATATGGTTGAAGACCAGCGCGCAAACACCTAAGGTTGCAAAGAATGAAAGCACAACAGTTGCAAGCAATAGAACTGCACTGAAAATACTTCTTAGCAGTACTCCAAGAATTAATGTAATTACAAATAAAATTATTGGGATAATTGTTCGATTATCTCGATCATTTGCAGTTCTAACATCAAAGTAAACCGCACTAGTACCACCCACTAATGATGTGGCATCTGCAGCATGTGCTAGCTCGCGAATCTTTGGAATATCATCTCCAGCTTCAACACTATCTGGTGCTTTATTTAAGGTGACATTAATTATTGCTTTATTATCAATAATTTTTACCTTTGGTAGTGGCTGACCTGGAACCACAAAACCATCAAGAAGTGGTGAGACATCTGTAACTCCTGGCGCATTTCTAACCGCTGCAGTTACTGCTTCGATTTTATCTGCGGCAACAACAATTTGAGTTGGATCCCCTTCACCGCCTGGAAAGTGCGTCTCAAGTAGCTTTTGACCAACAACTGACTCAGGATTTCCCGTGAATGAATCAATAGTGCCAATACCATCAGCTTTTAATGTTGGAGCGGCTGAGGCAAGAAGTAATAAGAATATTCCAGAAATAATCCATGCCCGCCTTGGATTTTTTTCAATGACGTTACCAACTTTGCTCCAAGTTCCAGACATAACATGATCATCACCATCAAACTCTGGCCTGCGAGGCCAAAAAATCCAACGGCCAAATAGCAGTAGAAGCGCCGGTAACAAAGTAAGAATCGTAATCATTGAACAAACAATTCCAATTGCACCGATTGGCCCAAGGCTTGCAGTATTTGTTAACTGACTAAATAAAAGAGTTAATAATGAAATAGAAACTGTTGACCCAGAGGCAAGAATTGGTTCCCATACACCTTTATAAGCAGCGCGCATCGCATCAAAGCGAGATTCAAAAAGATGTAGCTCTTCACGGTAGCGTGCGATTAGTAGCAGCGCATAATCGGTGGCAGCACCTATAACTAGTACCGACAAAATTCCTTGGGATTGACCATCAACATCAATAATGTTGTTCTTCGCTAATAAATAAACAATTCCACCTGCAGTTGATAGAGCAAATAACGATGAAAGCAGCGGAATGATCCATAAGATAGGTGAGCGGTATACAACAATCAGGATCAGGGCTACTACAACAAGAGTTGAGAGAAGTAATTTAGAATCAATTTCACCAAATGCTTCAAATAAATCACCAAGTAATCCGCCAGGTCCGGTTACATATGAATCAAGTGAGTTTGCTTTGGCAAATGGTGCAACATCTGCCCGTAACTCTTCAACTATTGCTGGTAGGACTGGCTTATCGTTTGGTAAGACCTTTGCAATTGCATTTCCATCTAAGGGTATATTTCCTAGAATTGCTTTTCCATCTGCGGATGGGAAGGCGGTAATTTGTTGACCTGGGGCTAGGTAATCAGAGATTTTTGCGCTAGTTCCATCCAGTGTTAAATCGCCAACCTTAGTTAGGTGTTCATTTACCTTTGAAATTAATTGTGGGTTGATCTCACCTTCAAAAAGAACTAGTGCTGGAAAATTAAATGAATCCTTACCAGAAAATGTTTGAATCACATCAGATGCCTTGGTTGCTTCCGCCCCTTTTGGTAAAAAAGAAGAGTTGTTGTTCTCTTGAACAGATGTTAACTTGCCAAAAAGTGGGCCAAATACGCCAGTTATGATGAACCAGGCGATTACAACCAACATCGCAATAGCAAAAGGTTTACGATTTTTGACAGTTACAGAACTCTTACTTTTTCCAGCCATGGGTATAAAAGCCTTTCGGTAATAAGGATTAGGGGGTAAATCTATCAGCGATGCAATTTTGCTCACACACATGGCTGCCAAAAATGGCAATCTTTAGCCAAATATTCACCTGCCAATTAGGCTATCGGTGTGAGTTCAACCATAGTTTCACAGAATCTTCTCAGAGTTGAAGAGCTCGGAGTTCTTGATTATCTATCTGCCTGGCAGATGCAAAAAGAAATACAAGAAAAGGTAATTAATAATATCGAGCCTAATACTTTATTAATTCTTCAACACCCATCGGTTTATACCGCTGGTCGTCGCACTGAAATCACTGATCGCCCCTTAGATAACACGCCGGTAATTGATGTTGATCGGGGCGGAAAAATAACCTGGCACGGTCTTGGACAAATTGTTGGTTATCCAATTATCAAATTAAGAAATTCAACCGATGTAGTTGGTTTTGTTAGAGAGTTAGAAACTGCTCTTATTTCAATATGTGGTGAGTTTGGGATTAAAGCAGAGCGTTACTGTGAGCGAAGTGGTGTTTGGCTAAGAGATGAAAAGGGTGATCGTAAGATTGCCGCAATTGGATTACGGGTGGCAAAGGGTGTGACTATGCATGGTTTTGCACTTAATGTAAATCCAGATTTAACTGCATACTCAAAGATTATTCCATGCGGTATTGCAGATGCGAAGGTGACTTCACTCTCGGCTGAGCTTGGCAGAAATATTACGGTCGAAGAGGTAATGCCAATATTGAAAAGATATATTTTGCCCATGTTAGAGCGAGTATCACAATGAGTATCGATCCAAATGGTCGCAAACTGCTGCGAATTGAAGCTCGAAATGCCCAAACACCAATTGAAAGAAAACCTGAGTGGATTAAGACCAAAGCAAAGATGGGACCTGAGTACACAAAACTTCGTTCATTAGTTGTTAAGGAAGGTCTTCATACCGTATGCCAAGAAGCAGCATGCCCAAATATTTTTGAGTGCTGGGAAGATAGAGAAGCAACATTTTTAATTGGTGGAAGTGCCTGCACGAGAAGGTGCGACTTTTGCAACATTGACACCGGCAAACCTGATCCATTAGATCGTGATGAGCCAAGAAGAGTTGCCGAGTCGGTTAAAACAATGAATTTAAAGTATGCAACTATTACTGGAGTTGCCCGAGATGATCTAGATGATGAGGGTGCTTGGCTTTATGCTGAAACAATCTCTCAAGTACATGCTTTAAATCCTGGTGTAGGTGTTGAGATGTTAGCCCCTGATTTCAGTGGCCATGCACACCTACTTAATCAGGTATTTGAAACCCGCCCAGAGGTATTTGCTCATAACCTTGAGACTGTGCCAAGAATATTTAAAGAGATCCGCCCTGCATTTAGGTATGAAAGATCCCTTAATGTAATTACCCAAGCAAGAGATTTTGGATTAATAACTAAATCAAACTTAATTTTAGGAATGGGTGAAAGTAGAGATGAGGTTTCACAGGCTCTGGCTGATTTACGAGATGCCGGTTGTGATCTGATTACAATCACCCAATACCTGCGGCCAAGTAGCAAACACCACCCGGTGGTTCGTTGGGTTAAGCCAAATGAGTTTGTGGAGTTGAGTAAAGAGGCGCAGGAAATAGGATTTCTTGGTGTTATGAGTGGTCCATTGGTACGTTCTAGCTATAGAGCAGGTCGTCTCTACAACCAGGCGATGGCTGCCCGAGCAGTTAAGTAAAGGAGAAAAATGTTTGGTCGTAAGAAGAAAGAAAAAGAGTTGCTAAAAGATGGTGCACCCCAGAAGCAATCTCAACTCTCTGTTTTAAAGGATGCATATAAGTTAGTTAAGAATGACTCACCAATAGCAATTCTTTGGTGCTTACTTGTATTTGTACTGATTTTAGGATTTGGCGTAATTATTGGAAATAATTTAGGTCATCCAATCTATGCCGGCTTTCTCTCATTACCACTTGCATTTTTAGCAGGTTTTTTCTTATTCACTAGATTTGCAAACACCGCAGCCTTCTCATCAATTCAAGGACAGCTTGGTGCAGGAGCTAGTGTGTTAATGTCAATAAAAAGAGGATTTATAACAACACCTGCAGTTGCTGTTAATCGTGACCAGGATATGGTCCACCGGGTATCTGGCAAGGCTGGAATTATTTTAGTTGGTGAAGGTGGCTTTGCTGTTCGCACATTAATGCAGGATGAAAGACGCAAGATGGAGCGCTTCTTATCCGGTGTGCCAGTGACTGAAGTTTTAGTAGGAGATGGCCAAGGTCAGGTTTCAATTCGCAAATTACAAAAACATTTAAAGAAATTACCTAAAAAATTAAGCACCGTCCAACTTCGTGAGGTTCGGGCTCGATTGCGCTCTGTTGGTGGCTTAAATATTCCAATGCCAAAGGGACCAATGCCAACAAGTAATCGGATGCCTAAGCGTTAGTAAATCTCTCTAATAGTTTGACTTTGCGTAAAGTGATCATGAAATGCTCGGCCATCTTTAGTAAAGATTGCTGGTAGAACCAAGCAGATCAGCAGAGTGCGCAGGAGTACTCTTTGTGGTGACACTCTTAATTGATCTGGAAAACTGACAACTTTGACCGCCATAAGCCGTTGTCCTGCTGAGGCTTGAAATAAAGTTGTAAACAGGGCTACCTCAAGGAAGAAAATAATTAAGGTGTTAAAGCTGCTCTCTGGTAAAAAAGCCGGGCCTAGTAAGGCAACAATTAACCGGCACATCGTCCAATCAATCACCAAGGCCAAAAGCCGCCTACCAAGGGAGGCCTCAGGTGATATTTGCGGCAATTCTGCAAAACTCATGCGCTAACCCTAGCCCTACCCAACTCTAGAAACATAGTTGTAACACAAGGGTTACTACTTTTTCATTATTCTCTACTAGATTTTACCTATCTGAATCGGTGCATTGTGGCCCTGACTTTCAGCACTATTAATTCTTAGGAGAATAGATGTTTAAGAATTCAGCAGAGATCTTCGATTACATCAAGAAAAATGATGTAAAACTTATCGATGTAAGGTTTATCGATCTGCCAGGTATTCAACATCACTTTAATGTGCCAGTTGAATCATTTGATGAAAGTGTATTTAAAGATGGTTTAATGTTTGATGGATCCTCAATCAGAGGTTTCCAATCAATTCATGAATCAGATATGAAGTTACTGCCAGTTCCATCTTCGGCATACCTTGATCCATTCCGTAAAGAAAAAACTTTAATTATTCTCTTCTCAGTTCATAACCCAAGTGATGACTCTGCATACTCACGTGATCCACGTGGTGTAGTTGCAAAGGCGGTTGAGTTCATGCGCGGTACTGGAATTGCTGATACAGCATTTTTTGCACCAGAGGCGGAGTTCTATGTTTTTGATAGTGTGCGATTTGAAACTGGAATGAATCAAGCTTTCCACCATATTGATTCCTATGAAGGTGCTTGGAATACTGGAATTGAAGCTGATGCTGATGGCACACCAAATCGTGGTTACCGCACTCGTATTAAGGGTGGCTACTTCCCAGTCTCCCCCACTGATCAATTCGCAGATCTTCGCGATGAGATGGTTATGAATCTTGGTAAAGCAGGGTTGCTAGTTGAACGTGCTCACCATGAGGTAGGAACTGCAGGACAGATGGAGATTAATTATCGCTTCAGCGATATTTTAACCGCCGGTGATGAACTAATGAAATTTAAATACATCATCAAGAACACAGCATGGGAAGCTGGTAAGACAGCAACCTTTATGCCAAAACCATTATTTGGTGATAACGGTTCTGGAATGCATGTTCACCAATCACTTTGGAAAGATGGCAAGCCATTGTTCTGGGGTGAGGGTTATGGCGACCTATCTGATATGGCTCGTTGGTATATCGGTGGTTTGCTAAAGCATGCACCATCACTTCTAGCCTTTACCAATCCAACTGTTAACTCATACAAGCGCTTAGTACCAGGATATGAAGCACCAGTTAACTTGGTTTACTCAGCTAGAAACCGCTCTGCCTGTATTCGTATTCCAATTACTGGATCTAATCCAAAGGCAAAACGAATTGAGTTCCGTTGCCCAGATCCATCATCTAATCCATATCTAGCATTTGCTGCGATGTTGATGGCAGGTCTTGATGGAATTCAAAACAAGATTG
>JAEMTE010000015.1 GCA_016462445.1 Candidatus Nanopelagicus sp.
GAGGGGAGTTGAACCCCTAAGCCCTTACGGGCACTAACACCTCAAGCTAGCGCGTCTGCCAATTCCGCCACCCGGACCTGCTTGTATTTTAACGCAATCTCAATTCAAGGGAAATCACAGTTATATAGGAGAATAGCCTAATGAAGTTAAGTGCAGATCAGATCATTGAGTTAGAGAATGAGACGATCACCCTTTGCCAAGAGATGATTCGTATTCCCAGTGTTAATTATGGCGAGGGCCGCGGAGATGAAAAGGCGATGGCTGAGTATGTGGCAGCTAAATTAGCTGAGGTTGGAATTAAAAGTGAGTTAATTGAAACTGCGCCAAATCGGGTCAATGTTGTTGCAAAGATTGAAGGTAGTGATAAAAGTAGGCCAGGTTTAGTTTTGCATGGACATATTGATGTGGTGCCGGCAAACGCTGATGATTGGTCGGTTGATCCATTTAGTGGTGAGATCAAAGATGGTTTTATCTGGGGACGTGGCGCAGTTGATATGAAGGATATGGATGCCATGATCTTGGCAACTGTAAGAATGTGGCAGAGAGTTGGTTATAAGCCACCAAGAAATATCTTGTTAGCATTTTTTGCAGATGAAGAGGCGGGCTCTGATTATGGATCTCGTTGGTTGGTAAAAAATCGCCCTGAGTTATTTGATGGCTATAGCGAGGCGGTCTCTGAGGTTGGCGGCTTCTCATTAACTATTACAGGTGGCCATCGTCTTTACTTGGTGGAGGCTGCGCAAAAGGGTATTAATTGGATGAAGCTAAGTGCAAAGGGCACAGCCGGACATGGATCATTTATTAATCCAGATAATGCAGTGACTAAGGTTGCAGATGCAGTTTCCCGCATTGGTAATTATGAGTGGCCGCAACTTGAAACTAAGACCAGTGGATTACTTTTTAGAAAGATTGCGCAGTTAACTGGTGATAAGTATGACCAAAAAAATGTTAAGCCACTGCTTAAGCACTTAGGGGGTGCGGTGAAGATGTTGGGAGCAACCATCTCAAATACCGCCAACCCAACCATGCTTGAGGCCGGATATAAGGTGAATGTAATTCCGCAGAGTGCTAGCGCAGTTGTAGATGGCAGATTCCTGCCTGGGTATGAGGATCAACTGCAAGAAACAATTAAGAGATTAGCAGGGGATGAGATTGAAGTTGAGATCCTAACCCGCGATATTGCACTTGAGGTTGAGTTTGCAGGTCCATTAGTAGATGCGATGTGTAAGGCGATAACTGGTGAGGATAAAGAGGGTATTCCAGTTCCATACTTAATGAGTGGTGGTACTGATAATAAGGCGTTAAGTGATCTAGGAATTATTGGTTATGGTTTCTCACCCCTTAAGTTGCCAGAAAATCTAGATTTCTTTGCGCTATTTCATGGCGTTGATGAGCGGGTGCCAATTGATGGACTTAAATTTGGTGTGCGAGTTTTGTATGAGTTTTTAGATAATATTTAAATAGCAGATACTTCATTTAAAGCTTGTCTAACCTGCTCGGGAAGAGTTATCTGTTCAACAGTTAAAATACCGCGCAGCTGGGCGCCAGTTCGTGCACCAATTAAGGCACTAGTTACACCGGGTGCGTCCCTCACCCAAGAGAGTGCGACCTCAAGGGGTGAGTAACCAAGCATCTCTGCTGCCACACAAACTGAATCAACTATCTTCTTTGCTCGCTCAGATAGGTATGGCTCAACAAAGTTAGCAAAGTGTGGGGATGCTCCTCTGGAATCAGATGGCACACCATTTCGATACTTACCAGTTAATACCCCGCGACCAAGTGGTGACCAAGCTAGTAAGCCTAGATTTAACGCATTAGCTGCTGGAATTATCTCCTCCTCAACCTTGCGATTTAATAGGGAGTACTCATTTTGCGTGCTAGAAATTGCCGCCTTACCAAAGATTGGATTTTGTAGTGTGGTAGCTCTTGCTAATTGCCAGCCACTAAAGTTACAAACACTTACATACCTCACCTTGCCAGAGCTAGTTGCGTAATCAAGTGCGGAGAGGGTTTCCTCCAATGGAGTATTTTGATCCCAACCATGAATCTGCCAGATATCGATGTAATCAATATTTAATCTACTAAGTGAGCGATCAAGATCTGAGATTAATTCATTACGTGAGTTATTTACCTGACGGCTGCCATCTTTAAATGCGAGCCCTGCCTTTGTGGCAATAATTAGCTCATCACGTTTAATAAGTGTGCCAATAAAGCCACCTAGTACTCGCTCAGCATCGCCATCACCATAAACTGCAGCGGTATCAACTAGGTTGCCACCTGCCTGCACAAACTCTTGCAACTGTTGCGCAGCTTCATTCTCATCAGTATCTCGCCCCCAGGTCATAGTTCCTAGACCAAGTCGAGAGATCGATACGCCGCCCATTTTGCGTTGTTCCATGATCGGGAGGTTAGCAACAAGAGGGGAAAAAGATCGGTAACCTTGCCAAATGCCGATTATCTATCTATTGCGCCATGCCCAATCTGTGGCAAATACCAAAGGTATTTTGGCTGGCCAAGATGACTCTGTTGAGTTATCAAAGGAGGGTTTTAAGCAGGCAAAAGCTCTCTCACCTTACCTATCAAGTATTAAATTTGCCAAGATTTATTCAAGTCCACTTACTCGTTGCCTGCAAACTATCGCTCCTTTTATGCAAAGTAATCAAAAAATTGATTTTCAGATTAGCCAAGAGCTAATTGAGATGGATTATGGAGTTTGGTCTGGAAAGCGACTTTCTGTACTGAGTAAAGATCGTAAATGGAGGATTGTGCAGCAAAAGCCATCAACCTTTACCTTCCCAGAGGGTGAGAGCTTTCGGCAGATGAGAAAGCGAGTTGATAATCTGATACTTAGATTAAGCAAAGAAAAGGGACCAATCTTGCTGGTAACCCACGGGGATATTATTAAAATGATATTAGCATCCTCCCTTAGCTTGCCAATAGATCGCTTTCAAAGCTTTGTTGCTGAGCCGGCATCAATTTCAACTATAAATATTGAGAAAAACTCTGCCACGGTTTTGCAGAGCAACTATAAAATAAATCATTCAGTAATTAAAACCTTTACAGGTAACCAGCTCGGAGGCGGTAACTCACTAGCTAATGTTGCTAAATGGTGGCGCGCTTAGATGCCACGCATTATTTATCGCCACCAACCAGCTACTAGATTTATTGTCAGCACAATTGGTGATCCTGGTGAGCGTCAGTTTTTTATTCAGGTTAAATCTGCCGATGGTTTAAACTCTGTCACATTGGAAAAAACCCAGGTTATTGCACTAACCGCCCGGTTTGAGGAGTTAATTAAAGAGTTACGCCGTGGCCAATTAGCCTCCGCTGCTGCGTTAAATGCCCCAGCTATAAGTGATGATCAACCAATGGAGTTGCCTATTGATGAGGATTTTCAGGTGGGAATTATTAGCATTACTTGGGAGAGTGATTTAGTAGTTGTAAATATGCAAGCCGCCTCCCAAGATGATGATTTGATATTAGATGACTTAGATTTTGGCCCTGATCTTTTGATTGCAACTCTTGAATTAAATCAGGTTAAAGGTTTTTGTGAACGGGCAAAGTTAATTGTCGCTGCTGGGCGCCCCGCCTGTCCATTTTGTGCGCTACCAATTGATCCAGCTGGTCATCTATGTCCGCGAGCAAATGGTTACCGCAGATGAGTACTACCGTTGATTTAATCTCTAAGGGAAATCTATTAGTGATTGGTCGATTAGTTGATGCCTCTAATGCCACATTACTTGCCCATGTTGAAGATACCGATCCGAAGCTGCAGGTAATTTATAAGCCAGTTGCGGGTGAGCGCCCATTATGGGATTTTCCAGATGGCGATTTAGCAAGCAGGGAGTACGCCGCATATTTATTAAGTGATTTAGCAGGCTTTGATCTTGTGCCATTAACCCTGTTACGGGAGGGACCATTTGGCTTTGGCATGGTTCAGCAATGGATAGATGTTGATGAGAGTGTTGATGTAGTTGAGTTTGGGCAAAGTAGTGATGAGCAGCTGCGTAAGTTAGCGTTATTTGATGCAATTATTAACAATACTGATCGCAAATTTGGCCATCTGTTAATTGATAGCACTGGCTTGCTGAAGGGGTGTGATCACGGGGTCTGCTTTCATGCTGAGGATAAATTGCGCACAGTAATCTGGCAATTTGCTGGGCTGCCATTTAATAGTAATGAGATCTCACTGCTGGCAAATGTAGTTGCAATTGATCTAGTGGCAGTCTTTGCTAATTACTTAACTGCGGTAGAGATTGATGCGTTGCAAGTGCGGATTAAAAGGTTAAAGGCTGCAGCAGAGTTTCCACTTCCTAGTGATGCCTGGCCAGCTGTGCCATGGCCGCCGGTTTAGGGGATAATAAATTATGAGTAGTTGGCCCAAGGTTTACCTGCCTCCAATAGAGGGCGCAGTATTTAAGCCCCTTAAATTAAGCGATAGTAATAACGGGGTAGTTGAGTTAGATAATAATGCGCAATTCTCTATTTATGTTTGCGGGATAACTCCGTATGATGCAACACATTTAGGACATGCTGCTACCTACCTAGCCTTTGATTTAATAAATCGCTATAAATTATTATCTGGCGCCCAACTTAACTTTATTGAAAATGTCACTGATATAGATGACCCTCTGCTTGAGCGAGCAAAACGGGATAATCAAAGTTGGCAAGATTTAGCAAATACCCAAACAGATTTGTTTAGATCTGATATGTCAGCGCTGCGCGTGCTACCACCTGCTGCCTTAGTTAAAGTCACCGACTCCTTTGATCTAATCGAGAGCTTTATTAGTAGATTAGATAAGGCTGGTCATCTTTATAAATTAGATAATGATTACTACTTCTCAGTTGCTAATTTTCTAGCTCAAATTCCGATGCCGATAGAGCAGGCGATAGATATCTTTGCCGAGCGCGGGGGAGATCCCAAACGAGCGGGAAAGGGCCATCCATTAGATCCTGTCATCTGGATTGGCAATGTTGATGGTGATCCAGGCTGGCCGAGTAGTTTTGGTTTTGGTCGTCCTGGTTGGCATGTGGAGTGCACTGCAATTGCCTGTAACTATCTTGATAAATCTGGAAGTAATCCAATAATTGATTTGCAAGGCGGCGGATCAGATTTAATATTTCCACACCATTTCATGTCTGCTCAGATTGTAAAAGCTGCCTATGGTAGAGATTTTGCAAAGCACTTTGTGCATGCTGCCATGATTGGTTTAGATGGTGAGAAGATGAGTAAATCAAAGGGAAATTTAGTTTTTGTCTCAAAGTTATTAAGTGATCAGGTTGATCCGATGGTGATTAGGTGGGCATTACTTTCTGGGCATTATCAACAAGATCGTCAGTGGAGTAGTGATTTATTAGTAACTGCACAGGATCAGGTTGATCAAGTTCGGTCTGCTCTTGCAAGAAGTGAGGTTGCTAAAACCGATAGATTAATTGCTGATTTAATAGGTGATATTGCCAACAATCTTGATACACCAACTGCGCTAAATCGATTGCTTATTTGGGCTAAGCAATCTGAAAGTGATCCAGTTGTTAATCAAAGTGGTCAAATCTCTCGTGCTATTGATGCATTATTAGGACTTGCGCTATAGCTTTTAGAGTTACTCCACAAGTGATTGCGGTAAACTGAGCAGATGAACTCCCTTCGCAGCGCCCTTAAAACAAGGGTAGTAATCGCCGATGGCGCAATGGGAACAATGCTGCAGGCACAAGATCCCTCCCTGGCAGATTTTCAAAATCATGAAGGTTGTAATGAGATATTAAATGTTACCCGCCCAGATATTGTTAAAGCGGTACATGCTCAGTATCTAGATGCTGGGGTAGATGCAATTGAAACTAATACTTTTGGCGCTAACTTTGCCAACTTAGCAGAGTATGGAATTGAAGATCGAATATATGAATTAGCTTTTGCTGGCGCACAGATTGCCCGGCAGGTAGCTGATCAGTACACAACTGATGAGAAACCCCGTTGGGTTTTAGGCTCACTTGGGCCCGGCACAAAATTACCAACACTTGGCCATACGACATATGAGTTATTAAAACAAGCTTATGAGACCGCCTCCACTGGTTTAATCGAAGGTGGTAGTGATGCATTATTAATTGAGACTACCCAGGATTTGCTGCAGGCAAAGTCGGCGGTTAATGGCGCCAGAGATGCTATTACTAAATCTAAAAAGGATATTGTTTTAATTGCTCAGGTAACAGTTGAAACAACTGGCACGATGTTGATGGGCTCTGAGATTGGCGCCGCCCTTAACGCACTTGAGCCACTAGGTATTGATCTGATCGGTCTTAACTGTGCAACAGGTCCGGCTGAGATGAGTGAGCATCTTCGAGTATTAAGCAAAGGTTCAACAGTTGGTATCTCAGTAATGCCAAATGCTGGTTTGCCAGTTCTGGGTGAAAACGGCGCCCATTATCCACTATCACCAGCAGAGCTTGCTAAATCACTTAAGCAGTTTGTGATTGATTACAAAGTTAATTTAGTAGGAGGTTGTTGCGGAACCACGCCAGAGCATATGGGTGAGGTAGTTAAGCAATTACAGGGAACAAAATTAGCTACGCGTGAGGTAGTGCGAGAGATTGGCGCTTCCTCACTTTATCAATTTGCACCATTTCGGCAGCAAAATACCTACCTTTCAATTGGTGAACGCACCAACGCAAATGGTTCACGTGCCTTTAGAGATGCACTTCTTGCTGAGGATTGGCAGGGCTGTGTTGAAATAGCTAGAGATCAAATTCGAGATGGCGCCCATATGTTAGATCTTTCAGTTGATTATGTCGGACGCGATGGTGTGGCAGATATGAAAGAGTTAGCTTTTAGATTTGCAACAACTTCAACATTGCCAATTGTCCTAGATTCCACAGAGCCTGCAGTTCTTGAGGCTGGATTAAAGCAATTAGGTGGTCGAAGCGTTATTAACTCAGTTAATTATGAGGATGGTGATGGTCCCACCTCTAGATTTGCCAGGATTATGCCATTAGTTACCGAGCATGGGGCAGCGGTTATTGCATTAACAATTGATGAGGATGGCCAAGCTAGAGATGAGAAGTGGAAGTTAAAGGTTGCTAGAAGATTAATCAATGATCTAACTAAAAACTGGGGCATGCAGGTTGATGACATAATCATTGATTGTTTAACATTTCCAATTGCAACCGGGCAGGAAGAAACCAGGCGAGATGGCATTGAAACCTTAAATGCAATTAAGGCTTTAAAAAATGAGTTTCCTAATGTGCAAACTACGCTAGGTGTTAGCAATGTTTCCTTTGGTTTAAATCCGGCAGCGCGTATTGTTTTAAACTCAGTCTTTTTAGCAGAGGCGGTTAAGAATGGTCTTGATTCAGCAATTGTTCATCCCTCTAAAATCACCCCAATAAGTCGAATATCTGCTGAGCAGCTAGAGGTAGCACTTGATTTAGTTTATGACCGACGAGTCAGAGATGGGCAAGGGGAGGTAACTTATGATCCGCTAACTAAGTTTTTGCAGTTGTTTGAAAATGTTGAGGTGACATCAACTAAGGAGAGCAGGGCTGCTGAGCTTGCTGCGCTGCCACTTGAGGAGCGTTTGCAACGGCGAATTATTGATGGTGAGAAGGTTGGCTTATCAGATGATCTACAGGTGGCACTTGATTCTGGCATGCCAGCGCTTGCAATTATTAATGATCACCTACTTTCTGGTATGAAAACTGTTGGTGAGTTATTTGGTAAGGGACAGATGCAACTTCCCTTTGTTCTGCAATCTGCTGAGGTAATGAAGAGCGCGGTTGCATATCTTGAGCCATTTATTGAGAAAACAGATGATGCAGGTCGTGGAAAGATTTTACTTGCCACCGTTAAAGGTGATGTGCATGATATTGGTAAGAATTTGGTCGATATTATCTTGTCCAATAATGGATATGAGACGGTAAATATTGGAATTAAGCAGACTGTAAATCAAATTATTGATGCAGCAACTGAGAACAATGTTGATGTGATTGGTATGTCTGGATTACTTGTTAAATCAACTGTAATTATGAGGGAGAATTTGCAAGAGTTAGATTCTCGCGGATTGGCCCAAAAATGGCCGGTAGTACTAGGCGGAGCTGCTCTTACTAGATCTTATGTTGAGCAGGATCTAAGTGAGCAATTTCCGGGAACTGTTAGATATGCCAAGGATGCATTTGAGGGCTTAAAACTTATGGATACTTTGATGGGAATTAAACGAGGGGTTGCTGGTGCACAGCTTCCACCACTTAAGCCACGCAGAACTGCAAAGACAGAAAAAAGTGGCCCAGATGAGATTGATACCAAGCGAAGTGATGTTGCCGGCAATAATCTAATTCCAACTCCACCATTTTTTGGCTCTCGTGTTGTTAAAGGTGTTGCACTTGCAGATTATGTTCACATGTTAGATGAGCGGGCATTATTTCTTGGCCAATGGGGACTTAAGGGCAAAGATTTTGAAGAGATGGCACTTGAACAGGGACGACCTCAACTTCGCTCACTATTAAATGATGTCCAATCAAATGGTTGGCTTAGTGCTGCAGTTGTCTATGGCTACTTTCCTTGTTACAGCGAAGGCAATGATTTAGTAGTAGTTCACCATGAGGGTGAAGATAAAGGTAAAGAGCGAGTTAGATTCACCTTCCCAAGACAAAGCCGTGATCGGCGCCTATGTCTCTCTGATTTCTTCCGTAGTAAAGATAGCGATCAGTTAGATGTGGTGAGTTTTCAATTTGTAACAATGGGTCAATCAATTAGTGAGGCAATTACTAAGTTGTTTAATGCCAATCTATACCGTGAGTATTTAGAGTTACATGGCCTATCGGTTCAACTAACTGAATCACTTACTGAGCATTGGCATGCTAGAACTAGGCAGGAGTTAGGTATTGATAAGGATGACTCTAAGGATTTGAAGGAGATATTTGATCAGGGATATCAAGGCTCTCGTTATTCATTTGGATACCCAGCATGTCCTGATTTAGAGCAACAGGTGCAGATCTGTGAATTACTAGATCCAGCGCGGATTGGTGTTTCATTATCTGAGGAGTTTCAATTACATCCTGAGCAGTCAACCTCATCAATTGTTTTACACCACCCAGAAGCAAAGTACTTCAACGCCTCATGAGTGCAATTTTATTTGATATGGATGGCACCTTAATTGACTCTGAACCACTTTGGCTGCAGGCAGAGATTGAGGTAATGGCTGCAGTAGGTTGTAAGTGGGATGGGCAGGATCAAATAAATTGCTTAGGTGGCCCACTTGAGCGAACTGAGAAGTATATGCAAGAGCGTAGCAATCATATTAAGCCTTATGGATACTTTGGTGAGCAGTTATTTGCCGTGATGGAGGAGAAGCTAACTAATAATTTAGAGTTAATCCCAAATGCATTAGAGCTATTGGAGCAGTGCAAAGATGCAAATATTAAGGTTGCACTAGTTACTGCAAGTAGCCGCAGATTAATGCAAGCAGCGCTCAAATGGTTTCCAGAGGCAACTTTTTTGGCTGCAGTATCAAGGGATGATGTTGAGGTAACAAAACCTGATCCAGCTCCCTATCTGCTTGCGGCAAAGCTAATGGGTGTGGATATTAAAAATTGTTTGGTATTTGAGGACTCGATAACCGGTGCGCAATCAGGATTACGATCTGGTGCGCAGGTAATTGGTATTCCACACTTAATAGTGATGCCAGATGATCCAAATTTAAGAGTGGTGAAATCACTTTCTGATATTGATCTAGCTAAATTACTTGATTGGTATCCATTTTTAGATACGCAGGTAAGTGCTAAGTGATAGATCGTAATTTTAAATATGGGGATCGGGTTCAATTAACCGATGCAAAGGGGAAGTTGTACTCAATAACTCTTACCAAAGGAGCTGAGTGGCACACCCATAAAGGCATGCTCAAACATGATGAGTTGGTTGGATTACCTGAAGGCTCAATTGTGCAAACAAATGGTGAGTTAAAGTTTCAAGCATTTCGCCCATTACTTGCAGATTATGTTCTTTCAATGCCAAGGGGAGCCACAATTATCTATCCAAAGGATGCTGCCATGATTCTTGGGGTCGCTGATGTTGGCCCAAGAATGCGTGTGCTTGAGGCTGGAGTTGGCTCTGGCGCACTTAGTATCGCAATTTTGCGTGCAATTGGTAGTGATGGCTATCTGCACTCAGTTGAGATCAGAGATGATTTTGCCACGATCTCAGAGGCTAATGTGACAAATTACTTTACTGCTAAGCCAAAGAATTGGCAGCTAACAGTTAGTCCATTACAGGATCAAAAATTTGAGGCCGATTACGATCGAGTTATCTTAGACATGCTCTCACCTTGGGAGTGTGTTGAAACTGCATCGGCTGCATTAGTTCCTGGTGGTGTTTTATTAGCTTATGTTGCAACTACCACTCAATTATCAAAGATTGCTGAAGCGATAAAAGATTGTGGTAATTTTACTGAGCCTGAATCTTCTGAAACTATTGTGCGAGGCTGGCACCATGAAGGTTTAGCTGTGCGGCCACAACATAGAATGATTGGCCATACTGGGTTTTTAGTATTTGCTAGAAGAATGGCACCTGGTGTGCCAGTTTTGCAAAGACGCAGGAGACCTTCTAAAGGCTCCTATGGAGTTGTTGAGTAATTAACTAACTTTTATTAAATCAACAACAAAAACTAAAGTTTCATTTGGTCCGATAGAGGCCCCTGCACCTGTTGCGCCATAACCAAGATCAGGTGGAATAACAAGTAAGCGACGACCGCCCTCTTTCATTCCAGGAATTCCTTGTTGCCAACCAGCGATAACTCCACTTAATGGGAATGTGGCACTTCGCCCTGAATCCCATGATGATTCCACAACTGCCTTGGTGCTCCATGCCATTAATGTGTAATGGACCTCAAGAGTTGAGGTAGCAACCGCCTCTTTACCACTGCCTACGATGACATCCTGTTTTTGTAGAGTAGTAGGTGCGTTACCGGTTGGAGCTGCGATATTTGGTTTTGATCCCTTGTCCCCAGTTACGGCAGGAAGGGATGATGAACTGGTTTGGCCTTGATCGGTCATACTCTCTACGCCTCCATCGGTTGAACAGGCTGTCAGGATAAGAATTGGCAGTATCGCGAGGGTTAATTTTTGTATTTTTCGCACAACCAATCTTAGCAAAGATTTTGGTAATCGCTAACCTAAGGGGGTGAGCGACCAAAAAACTGAGCGATTAATTAACCTAACTTTGGCGCTTTTGGCAACCAAACGATATTTGACCAAGAATGAGATTTTTAGAGTAGTTGCTGGATATAGCGGATCACCAGAGACAATGGAGCGAATGTTTGAACGTGATAAAGATGAATTACGAAGCATGGGTATTGAGATTGAGGTTAAGGGGCTTGATCCATTATTTGAGGATGATCAAGGGTATTTAATAAAAAGTGAATCTTTTCAACTGCAAGGTAATGAGTTTAGTAAGGAGGAGCTGCTTTATTTAACAATGGCAGCAAATCTCTGGCATGACTCAGCGCTGCAAAATGATTCAAAGGCCGCACTTCTTAAGATTCAATCCTTAAGCGGGCCAATTGTAAGTGATGAGATTAATACCCCGGCAATTAGAGATAATCAGAGCTCTCAAATACTTTCGATTGCATTTAACGCTGTAGAAAGGCAACAGAGGCTAACTTTTCAATACAAAGAGCGGATCAGAGAGGTTGAGCCATTTGGCCTTTATACCCGAGATGGCTTTTGGTACTTAGTTGCCCAAGAAGATCTTTCAGTAAAATCATTCAAATTACTTCGGATTGAGGGATCATTAACAACAGTTGGCAAGCCAGGTGAATTTAAGCGGCCAGCTGATTTTGATTTAGCAGCATTTATAGCACAATCTAAAAATGAGCAGGCAAGTGTTGCCCATCTTCATGTTAGAAAAGAACAGGCATTTGCACTACGCAGTAAGCATGCAACGGTTGAGATTGATGATGAGTGGGACCTGATGGAGGTTGAGTACAATTTTGAGCAGGAGATAATTGAAACAGTTCTTTGGCATGGTTTAAATGTTGTTGTGGTCAAACCAGAGAGTCTACGCAATCAGATTCTCTCTAAGATTAAAGAGTTATCTAATGGTTGATACCGCAGCCACCCGCGCCCTTCGCACAATGGATCTGATTCCATATATTCTAGAAAATCCAGGCATCTCTATTCGAGAGTTAGCAAAACAATTTAATGTTACTGAGAAGCAAATTGAAAGTGATCTACAACTTGTCTTTATGTGTGGCTTACCTGGCTATACACCCTATGAATTAATTGATTTAGTCTTTGAAGATGGGGTAGTTTCAATAATTGATCCTCAGGTACTAGATAGACCTAGAAGGTTTGCCAAGAGTGAGTTAGTGATGATTACCCTAGGTTTACAAATTCTTATGGAGCTAAATCAATCTAACCAGGATAGATTAAATAAGCTCTTGGCATTGGCTAACAAAATTACTAAATTAGGAAGCAGTAACTCTATTCTTTTCTCACCAACCGGTAATAAATCACCATTTTTAGAGATAATTACTCAGGGGATATCGCAAGGAAAACGAATTCATCTTACCTATCACTCTTTAATAAAGGATCAGGTGAGTGAGCGTGAAGTGCTGCCGCATAACCTATATTTTATGAATGGCAATTTATACTTATCTGCTCTTGATCTTTCGTTAAACTCTGATCGAGTATTTAAGGTGGAGTTAATTAAAAAGTGCACGCTGGGAGAGATTGCCAGTAGTGATGTAATTGATGGCGAGAGTAGTGCTGTTGAGGTTGTTTTACATGTTAGAAAATCTCATCGAAACTTTATCGAGCGAAACTCCTCAATTATTACCGCAACCGAGGAAATGTCAGATCACTTTGGTGTCCATATTCAGATGAGTAATTTAGAGTGGCTAAAACGCAGCATTCTCAGCAATGCACCAGGAATTAAGGTGGTTTCACCAACCATATTGGTCGGTGAGGTAAGGCAGTTAGCCACCTCACTACTAGCCTCATATCAGGCTGTGAAAGCTATTTAGGGTAGGATTTTCCCATGAATTCACTTCGACCATGGCACCTACTTGTTTTAGCTTTAGTTTTCATCGTTCTATTTGGAGCAAAGCGATTACCAGATTCCGCTAGATCTCTAGGCAGATCATTACGTATCTTTAAGAGCGAAATTAATGAGATGAAAAATGATGATGCCGCAGGAGACAAAAAATCAGATCCAAGCTCTGATAAGTAACCTTTATGAGTAAGCGCCGTGGCGAGAAGATGCCACTGCTTGATCACATGCGTGAGTTCCGTGATCGACTAATCAAATCTAGTATCGCAGTTGTTGTTGGCGCAAGTATTGGCTGGATCTTCTATCAAAAAATTATTCGCCTACTTACACTGCCATTTTGTGATCTCGGAAGCTCAGCAACTGTAGTTGAAGGTAAGTGCGGGGAGTTATATATAAATGGCATTCTTGGGCCATTTAACTTGCAGGTCAAAATTGCTTTACTCTCTGGAATTATCATTGCCGCCCCGGTTTGGATCTACCAATTATGGGCATTTGTTACACCAGCTTTGCATAAAAAAGAGCGTCGCGTAACGCTGATCTTTGCAGCAATTGCCTCACCTCTCTTTGCAACTGGTGCTTATCTTGCATACTTGATTCTGCCTCACGCAGTTGATGTTTTACTTGGCTTTACTCCAAATAATCTTGGTAATCTTGTTAGATTTGATGAGTACTTAGATTTTGTATTAAGGCTTATTTTAATATTTGGCATTGCCTTTGTATTGCCATTATTTTTAGTCGCACTTAATTTATTAGGAGTTATCTCCGGAAAAGCTATTTTAAAGCCATGGCGCCTTGCAGTATTCCTATGCTTTCTCTTTACCGCTACCTTCACGCCAACACCAGATCCAATCACAATGACACTTCTTGCCATCCCACTTTGTCTTCTCTACTTTCTAAGCGGCTTATTTGCACTTGTTGTTGATAAAAGACGTAAGAAGTCTGGCAGCACTCAGATAGAGGCTACTTCAATAAGTAAACCTGAAGAGATCTAAAATGTGGTTAGTAGTTGCCAATTCCAGCTCTGGTAAAGGCAAAGCAACTGTATTAGCAAGTGAGTTCATAACCTTATTAGGGCAGAAAAACTATGAGTATAAGTTAATAAGTGAGTCAACATTTGATAAGACATCTGAGTATCTAAAAAGTGAGATAGGAAGTGGTAAGTACACAAAGTTAGTTGCTGTTGGCGGAGATGGCTTAGTTAACCTATGCCTTCAATCTGTGGCCCAAAAAGATATTACTCTCGGAGTAATCCCAGCCGGAACTGGAAATGATTTTGCCAGAGCTGTGGGTGTTAATGGTAAATCTACTAAGCAGATCTTTGAACTAATTACCACGCAGCAACCAACTAAATTAGATTTAGGCAGAATATCTAGTAGTAGCGGGGTGCGATGGTATGTGCAGGTATTAAGTACTGGCTTTGATGCAGTGGTTAACTCACTGGCTAATAAGATCACTTGGCCAAAGGGTAAATCAAAATACACAATAGCTACCATATTGATCATCTCAAGATTTAAACCGATCAGTTATAAAATCGAGATTGATGGCAAAAAACTAGATCAAAATGCAATGTTGCTCTCAATTGGTAATGGCGAAAGCTACGGTGGGGGAATGCGGATATGCCCTGGAGCCTCAAACAGCGATGGCTTGCTTGATGTATTGCTGGTGCGTCCAGTTTCCAGAGTTGTTTTACTAACAATTTTTCCAAAGGTTTTTAAGGGAAATCATATTCCTCACCCAAAGATTGATACCTATAAAGCTAAGGTTATAAAAATATCAGCTGATACCGCCGCTTACGCCGATGGTGAGTTAGTTAGCGATTTACCAATTGAAGTAAGTAATGTACCAAGGGCGTTAAGTACCTGGCTTGCAATATGAGTTTAACACCAGCACAAAATTATGCCCGCGTAAAATCTTTAGGTAAATTTCCTAAGACACTTAAGTTTTCGCAAGGTTTTCCTTTTGAGTTAGATCAGTTTCAAATTGATGCCTGCCACGCTATCGAAAGTGGTAAAGGTGTATTAGTGGCAGCACCAACAGGAGCAGGTAAGACAATTGTTGGTGAGTTTGCTGTTGATTTAGTTATCAACTCCAGTGGAAAGTGCTTCTACACCACGCCAATTAAGGCTTTATCAAATCAGAAGTTTGCCGAATTAACCGAAAAGTATGGTGAATCAAAGGTTGGATTATTAACGGGGGATACCTCAATTAACTCTGAGGCGCAAATAGTGGTTATGACCACTGAGATATTGCGAAATATGATCTACGCCAACTCCACAACTATTGATGAGCTTAAGTATGTGGTGATGGATGAGGTTCACTACCTAGCAGATAAGTTTCGCGGTGCGGTTTGGGAGGAGATTTTAATTCACCTCTCTGAGGCGGTTCAAATCATCTCTTTATCTGCCACCGTCTCTAATGCTGAGGAGTTTGGTGAGTGGCTACAAACTGTCCGAGGAGATACTGAAGTGATAGTTAGTGAGATTCGGCCAGTTCCGCTTTATCAACATGTTTTATTTGGCAATAGATTACTTGATTTATTTGGTGAGGATGCAAAATTAAATCCAGAGCTAACTAGATTAGAGCGAGATTCCTATCGACAAGTTCGTGGTAATTGGCAAAGTAAAGCTAAGGGACCAAAACCATTATCAAGATCTGAGATAGTTGAGAAGTTAGAGCGTGAGAGTTTATTGCCCGCAATTACCTTTATTTTCTCTAGAAATAATTGTGATGCTGCAGTTCGCCAGTGTTTAACCGCAGGTCTTCGATTAACCAATACTCAGGAGAGATCTGATATTAGATCGGTAATTGCCCGTAATATGAAGAATTTAGCGCAGGAGGATCTAGTTGTTCTTGGTTACTACGAGTGGGCTGATGCATTAGAGCGAGGCATTGCCGCCCACCATGCCGGCTTATTGCCAGCCTTTAAGGTAACTGTGGAGGAGTTATTTCAGCGTGGCTTAGTTAAAGCTGTCTTTGCCACCGAGACGCTAGCACTCGGAATTAATATGCCAGCACGCACAGTTGTTTTAGAGAAGTTAAGTAAGTGGAATGGTGAGGGACATGTTGCAATCTCTCCAGGTGAGTACACCCAATTAACCGGCAGAGCAGGCCGGCGTGGTATTGATATCGAGGGTAATGCGGTAATTCTTTGGGGAAATGATTTAGATTCCACCTCAGTTGGCGGTCTTGCTTCAACTAGAACCTATCCACTTAAGAGTTCATTTAAGCCAACATATAACATGAGCATTAACTTAATATCCCAATTTGGCTCAGAGCGAGCCCGCACCTCACTTGAGTCTTCCCTTGCTCAATTTCAAGCTGATAAAGCTGTTGTAGGTCTTGCGAAGCAGATTCGTAAAAATGAAAGTGTGCGCGATAACTTATTTAATGAATCAAAGTGTCATCTAGGTGATTTTAGGCAGTATGCCGATTTACGGGGCCAAATAAAAAAGTTAGAAAGTGAAGGTAAACGCAGCAAACGCAAACGTGCTGAGATTGAGGATGAGATAACTGCAATCAGAAAGCAGATTAAAAATCATCCAAGTAATAGTTGTCCTGACCGCGAGAATCACTCAAGATTAGCCGAACGTGCGCTTAGGTTGCAGCGTGAGATTGATGGCTTAACTGAGCGAATCAATACCAGAACAAATGTGATTGCAAAACGTTTTGATCGGATAAAGGTAGTACTAGATAAGTTTGGTTACATTCATGATGATGCGATCGCCAAATCCGGCAAAATGTTGGCAAAAATATATGGCGAGACTGATCTATTAATCGCAGAGTCAATCCAGGCTGAGGTATTTACCGCACTTTCACCTGCTGATCTAGTATCGGTTATCTCAAGCTGTATTTATGAGTCTAGAAATGAAGAGGCGGCAAAGATTCCAAGGGGTGATGTGCAGGTTGCACTTGCTGCGATCTCGAAGATCTATGGAAAAATTCATGACGCCGAATCTGATTTGAATTTAGAGCCAATGCGAGCTCCAGATTTGGGTTTTTGTTGGGCCTCTCACAAGTGGGCAAGTGGGCACTCATTAACCTCAATTTTAAAGGATAGTGATTTAACTGTTGGTGATTTTGTTAGATCAATGAAACAAATTATTGATCTACTGCGCCAATTAAGGGGAGCTGCGCCACAACTGCAAACAGTTATAGATTTAGCGCTAACAAAAATAGATCGTGGCGTAATTGCATATGCTGGAGCTGCGTTATGACATTGATGCTGTTAGATAGTGCATCACTTTGGTATCGAGCCTACTTTGGCATGCCAGATACTTTGGTATCACCTGCTGGTATGCCGGTTAATGCAATCCGTGGTTACTTAGATATGACCTCACGCCTGCTTGTTAAGTATCAACCAAATCGATTAGTGGCATGTCTTGAAGGTGATTGGCGCCCATCATGGCGGGTTGAATTATTTGCAGATTATAAATTAAATCGTGTTGATGAGAGTGGGGATGAGGAGGAGCCAGATACTTTAGGCCCACAGATTCCGATATTACTTGATGTGCTAGATGCACTTGGTATCCCACTGCTTGGCGTAGATGATTATGAGGCCGATGATTTAATGGCAACCTTTGCTGTTAAACAACCTGGCCCAGTTCGAATTGTTACCGGTGATCGTGATCTTTTTCAATTAGCAGATGATGAACGTGATGTGAAGATTGTTTATCTTGCTAAGGGGATTTCAAATCATGATTTAGTAGACCGCGCTTGGATTAAGCAGCGTTATGAGATTCCAGGGGATAGATACGCATTATTTGCCATGATTAGGGGAGATGCCTCAGATGGGTTACCTGGTATTAGAGGAATTGGTGAGAAGGGGGCTGCAACTATTGCAAACAGCTTCTCCTCACTTGGTGAGGTTATGAAGGCAGCTGCCGCAGGTGATGAGCGGTTAACTCCAAATTTATGTAAGAAGCTTTTAGAGAGTGCTGATTACGCTGCGATTGCGCCAAAGTTAGTTGGTTGCGCACTTGATGTAGCAATTCCAGAGATGGATATCGCACTTCCTAAAAAACCTAAATCACTTGCCAAGATTGAAAAATTAAAAGAGGAGTATGGATTAGGTGCCAGTATTGATCGCATAATAAGTGCGCTAAATTGGGTTTAATTATGAATTATCTACTGGCAATTATTTCAGGTGCAATTGCATCGACATCTTTTGCACCCTTCTCCTTTTGGCCGGCTGCATTTATCGCATTAGCACTTTGGTACTACCTACTTTTGAAATCAAAGATTATTTCAAGGCTACTTATCTCATACCTCTTTGGTTTGGGATTGTTACTACCAACCCAACAATGGACTGGAATCTACGTCGGTAACGCGCCCTGGTTAGCACTGTGTTTTATGCAAGCGATATTTTTCATAGTACCGGCATTTTTTGTTGGTAAAGGCAGGAGATTTAATCAATTCACCTTTGCCACATCAAATGTATTAGTTGAGTTACTGCTACGAACATTACCTTTTACCGGCTTTGGTTGGAGCCGTCTGGGCTTTACTCAGATAGATAGCCCGCTTTCACCACTTTATCCCTCTGGTGGAGTTGTGCTACTCACCTTTTTTATCGCCTGCCTTAGCTCAGCAAGATCGCTAAAAAGTTTGGCTGCATTAATAACAATTGGTTTTGTCTTCACACTACTACCTGGAACAAATATTACAAATGAGAAAATTAAGGTGGCTCTAGTGCAAGGGGGAGTGGGCAAGTTAGGTCTTGATTTTAACTCCAAGCCACAAGAGGTATTTCTTCGCCACCTTAAACAGAGCGGTGATTCGATTAAAGCAGATCAGGTTGATTTAATTATTTGGCCCGAGAATGCTGTGGATGTGGATGTGAACTCAGTCAGTACTGTTCGCGAGAGCGTCATTGCTCAATCTAAAGCTTTAAAGACACCAATTTTAATTGGGGGTGTAACAAAGTCGACAAAGGGCCCGCAAAATCAATCAATACTATTTAATCCAGATATAAAGCAGGTTTATACAAAACGTTATTTAACCCCATTTGGTGAGTATCTACCAATGAGATCAGTTGCAAGCAGATTTTCCCAATATGCAAATCAAGTCGATGATTTTGTTGGCGGGGAATCAGATACGGTTTTTGAAATTGGAAAAGTAACTTTTCAAAGTTTAATCTGTTATGAGATTTTAGATGATGCGTTGCGAGATAAGATTCAATCTGATTTTCTAGTAGTACAAACAAATAATGCAACCTTTGGCGATACCGCCCAACTTGATCAGGAGCTTAATATTGCAAGAGTGAGAGCTGCAGAGAGCGGTCGATATATTCCATATGTCTCCACCACTGGAGTAACCACTTTAATTGATAATAGGGGAAATATTATTAAGGATTTACCTAAATTTGAATCTGCAACATTATTTGGTGAGATTGAGAAGGTAAATGGCAGTACCTTTACCCAAGTATTTGGTAAATACTTAGAAGCTATCGCTATTATTTGGCTACTAGTAATATTGGCATTACGCCGAAGGGGGAGCAGATGAGCAGCGTTCTCATTGTTATTCCTACTTATAATGAATCTGAGAGTATTAGATCACTCCTTGATCGATTAGATAAGGTAAGGGTTACATTAGCGGCCAAGCATGAGATCGATATATTAATTGTTGATGATAACTCACCAGATAAAACTGCAGATATCATTCGGTCATTAAATCTTACTAATTTGTCGATATTAAGTAGATCAGAAAAATCAGGGCTTGGACCTGCCTATCTAGCTGGCTTTACTCAAGGATTGCAAAAAGATTATCAATACTTTGTTGAGATGGATGCAGATTTAAGTCATCAACCTGAGCAGTTAGTAGATTTACTTAACGCTGCAAGTAGTAATGATCTAGTTATTGGTACTAGATGGATACCGGGGGGTTCGGTAGTAAATTGGCCAAAGCAGCGTCAGTTAATATCTAAAATGGGAACAAGTTATGCAGCCTTTGTATTAAATCTGCCATATAAGGATTTAACCTCTGGGTTTAGAGTATTTCCAAGGCAATTACTGGAGCGAATAAACTTTGGCGAGATTCAAACACGTGGTTACGGATTTCAAATTGAGATGGCACTTAAAGCGGTAAAGCTTGGCTTTGGGATTAAGCAGGTGCCAATTACCTTTGTGGAGCGGGAGAATGGGTACTCAAAGATGAGCTTTGCAATCATCTGGGAGGCTTGGTCGATGGTCAGTATTTGGGGTTTTAAGCGCTTATTTAATCGCCGATAATCTACATTATGTAAAGTAGAAAAGATCTAGTTAGAGGCCAACTCCTCGATCGGCAGACAGCTACAGATTAGATTTCTATCCCCATAAACACCGTCTATGCGCCCAACAGTCGGTAAATACTTACCTGCTCTACCAATTCCAAACTCCTGCCCATTTGGAAATGCTGCAATCTCTCTGGAGTATTTACGATCCCACTTCTCATTTAGAAGATCACCTATTGTGTGAGGTGCATGGCGAAGTGGTGAATCCTCAATACTTATTGCACCCGACTCTATCTGGGTAATTTCTTCTCTAATACTCTCCATTGCCGCTAAGAAACGATCTAACTCTCTAATATCCTCTGATTCAGTTGGCTCAATCATCATCGTGCCAGCTACTGGAAAGCTAACTGTTGGCGCATGAAAACCATGATCCATTAACCGTTTTGCGATGTCATCTACTGTGACACCAGTATTTTTAGTTAACTCGCGGATATCGATAATGCACTCATGGGCAATATGGCCATTTTGACCGCGGTATAAAACTGGAAATAGCCGGTCAATCTTCTTTGCTAAGTAATTAGCAGAAAGAATTGCCACCTCAGTTGCCTTAGTTAAACCAGCACCGCCCATCATCCTGATATACATCCAAGATATTGGCAGAATTGATGCACTACCAAATGGCGCACTAGATACTGGCCCTGGTCCAGTTGCCGGTCCTGCTAACTCACTATAGGCATGGTTTGGCAAAAATGGCGCAAGGTGGGCACGGGCAATTACTGGACCAACTCCAGGTCCCCCACCGCCATGTGGAATACAAAATGTCTTATGCAAATTAAGGTGTGAAACATCTGCGCCAAACTTTCCTGGCTTTGCCAGACCAACTAAAGCGTTTAGATTTGCGCCATCAACATAAACCTGACCACCTGCTTCATGAATCAGTTCACAAATTTGTGAGATCGCCCCCTCAAATACCCCATGTGTTGATGGGTAGGTAACCATTAATGCGGCAAGTGTTGAGCGATACTGAGTGATCTTCTCCTTTAAATCATTTAAACTAACATTTCCATCCTCATCACAGGCGATCACAATCACCTTCATGCCGGCCATAACCGCACTAGCTGCATTTGTGCCATGGGCACTTGATGGAATTAAACAAATATCTCGATGCTCCTCTTTCCTACTATCTAAGTAATTTCTAATTGCTAGTAATCCGGCAAACTCCCCTTGTGAACCAGCATTTGGTTGTAATGAAACTGCGTCATAACCGGTAACTGAGATTAGCCAAGTACTTAACGATTTAATTAGCTCCAGATAACCAGAGACCTGCTCAATCGGTGCAAATGGATGGATTGAATTAAACTCTGGCCAGGTAATAGGAATCATCTCTGAGGTGGCATTTAACTTCATTGTGCAGGAGCCAAGCGGAATCATGGTGCGATCAAGTGCTAAATCTCGATCAGATAATGATCTTATATAACGCAGCATTGCCGTCTCTGAGTGGTAGGTATTAAATAATGGATGTGTTAAAAATGTTGATTTGCGCTCAATCTTAGATTTAGCATCGGTTGCCGCTGTTGCTGTTAAACCAAAAATCTTAAGCAACTGCGCTAGATCATCTTGCGTGCTCGTTTCATCAAAGGAGATGCTCACCTGATCAGCTGAGATAAGGCGCAGATTAAATCCAGCAAGATTTGCTGCCTTTGCAAACTCCCCCGCTTTATTACTCTTTATTAAGACGGTATCAAATATTTCATAATCTTCAACTGATAATCCACCTGCTTTAGCTGCGCTCCTAAATGAGTAGGCCATACCTTGAATTTGTTTTGCAATCCCGACAAGCCCTGACGGACCATGGTACATCGCGTAGAAGGCGGAGATAACTGCAAGTAAAACCTGGGCGGTGCAGATATTAGAGGTCGCCTTATCCCGGCGAATATGTTGCTCTCTAGTTTGCAGCGCTAACCTAAATGCCAAATTACCATGGGTATCAACTGATTGACCAACTAATCTGCCCGGAAGTGATCGCTCTAAACCATTTCTAACCGCTAGAAATCCTGCATGTGGTCCGCCAAAACCAACTGGCACACCAAAGCGCTGCGCTGAACCAATTGCGATATCTGCGCCATACTCCCCCGGTGATTTAAATAAAGTAAGAGCAAGTAAATCGCAGGCAACAATAGCTAGCCCGCCACCTGCTTGAATTTTGTTAACAATGGCTGAGATATCTTTAACTCGGCCAGTTGAATCAGGGTAGGCAATAAGTCCAGCAAAGATCTCGGATGTAAAGCTTGCCTGGGTGTAATCACTTTCAATTACCGTTATCTTTAGCGGTTTAGCTCTAGTTTTAATTACCGCCTTAACCTGCGGATGTAAATTAATATCAATTACAAAGGCCGCGTCATCACTACCTTGCCAAACTCTTCTAGCTAAGGTCATCGCCTCAGCCGCCGCTGTTGCCTCATCTAACATCGAGGCGTTTGCAATTGCTAAGCCGGTTAAATCGGTAACGGCAGTTTGAAAGGCAAAGATCGCCTCTAATCTGCCCTGACTAATCTCTGGTTGGTATGGGGTGTAGGCGGTATACCAGCCTGGGTTCTCCAATACATTTCGCAAAATAACTGCAGGAGTAATTGTTCCGTAGTAGCCAGTTCCAATTAAGGATTTCATTACCTTATTTTTCTTAGCAATCTCTAAAATCTCAGCAAGAGCTGCAACCTCAGAGATACCGACTGGAAGTGATTTTTCAATCTCACCTTTTATATGAATATTTTGCGGCACTACCGCTTTAATAAATGAATCTAAATCTTTATAACCTAGCTCAAGCAACATGGTTTGAATCTGATACTGATTAGGGCCTATGTGGCGATCGACAAACTCAGATCGATGTTGCATCACTTCCCCAATCATTTAGGGAAGAATTGTATTTGGTTTAGGCGCCTTTAAGCTTTCTGCGTTGGGCTAACTCATCGTTAGATTGACCACTTACAACTGTGCCATCATCAACATTCTCACCCTGAAGTGTGGCCAGGGATCCCTGCACCTCACTCCATACCTTGCCAATGGCGATACCAAATACACCTTGGCCACCTTGGAGTAGATCGACAATCTCATCTGGGCTGGTGCACTCATAGATGGTTGCGCCATCACTCATTAAGGTCATGCTCTCAAGATCAGAGACCCCGCGAGAGCGTAGGTGCTCAACTGCGGTACGAATATTTTGAAGTGATACCCCAGTATCAAGTAAGCGCTTTACAATCTTTAAAACTAAAATATCGCGAAAGCCGTATAGACGTTGTGAACCAGAGCCAGCTGCTCCCCTAACACCTGGCTCAACTAAGCCAGTACGCGCCCAATAATCTAATTGGCGGTATGAGATTCCAGCGGCAACACAAGCTGTAGCGCCGCGATATCCAATATCAGTTGAGGCATTCATGGGGACTCAATTCTATGGGGAGGTGCTAAGTGTAGAAGGGGCGCCGGTAAAATTGAACTAAGGACACGAAAAAGTTTAACCCTACCTTTAGGGTTGGACTTATCCAAGGAAATCTTCCGGATTTATCTGATCTAGGAACTCCTTAAACCGCTCCACCTCATCCTCGGCCTGATCTGGAATCTCAATTCCAGCCTCCTCAAGCAATGCCTCACTGGCCAGAATTGGCGCACCCATCCGCAGAGCTAATGCAATTGCATCACTTGGCCGGGCGGAGATAGTTGGGCCATCGATAAAATTTAACTCGGCATAGAAGATGCCATCCTTTAACTCAGTTATATGAACAGTTTTTAACTTTGCCCCTAATTGGCCAAGCACATCCTTAAATAGATCATGGGTTAATGGCCTAGGTGGCGCCACCTCTTGTTGGGCGAAGGCGATTGCAGTTGCCTCCACCGCACCTAACCAGATTGGCAGATATCGAAGGCCATCTGATTCTTTTAATAAAACGATCGGCTGATTGGAGGGCATTTCAACTCGCACACCCATCACCTCAACTGGGTGAAATTTACTCATTAAAGTAGTAAAACTATTTATTACTTAGCGCGGTGCAGACCAGCACGTACTAATGAAGCATGCAATCTAATTGATAAGGATGCTAACTCGCGTTCCACCTCTTCTGCTCGCGCCTTTGAATCAGATCCTTTTTGGCGAAGTAGTGGAGTTGTTACCTGCTCAACTAAACCAATCTCTCGATCAGCAGCTGTCTTAAATGCACGAAGATGACGAGCACCAATTCCAAAGGCGGAGATCTCAGCAACAGCTTTAGCAACCGCTAATGCATCGCTATCGTAATGACGACCACGGATGGCAAGTAAGCCATATGACTCAATCTCAGTTAACTGCTCATCGGAGAGATTTGAGGCAGATAGTAACTCTGCTCTAGTTAGACGAAGATCGCTCTCACTTACAAATTGATCAGCGGTTAATGTGCCATCAACGGATGCAAGACGTGGTGTGGCAACTGCGCCAACCGCTCTGGCTGGAACCAAACCGCGATCCATCGCATCTAAATTCTCTTTAATAACCTTAAGTGGCAGGTATTGATCACGTTGGGCAAGTAGAACAAAGCGCAATCTATCTAGATCAGTTGTTGTAAATTTACGGTAACCACTTGGAGTTCGTTGTGGCTCAATTAAGCCCTCAGACTCAAGAAAGCGAATCTTTGAGATTGTGATATCGGTGAACTCACTACGCAATCTAGAGAGAACCTCTCCGATACTTAAGTACGCTCTTGCTGGTACAGCCATTATGCAGCCCCCACAAACAAAGTTAGGTGATACTTACCGATTTGAATCTCATCTCCAGCTTTAATCTCTGCCTCTTTTACTGAAACCGCATTTGCATATGTGCCATTTAAGCTACCAAGATCTTTAATCCGGTAACTATCCTTCTTACTAATTAATGCATGGGATCTGGAGACAGTGATGTCATCAAGACAGATCTCATTACTAATATCACGGCCGATTTTTATCTCATCAGCATCTAGTAAGTATCGTCCTCCGATACCTGCACCCTTTAGTACTAACAAAATTCCAACTCCCTTTGGTAATTTAGCAACAATCTCTTGTTGCTCACTACTTAAAGACTTATACAACTCATCACTTGCCACCTGCTGCGGAATTGCCCGCAATTGGCGCAAATTAAGAGTTGAGGTAAGGTCATTTGGAGGCGTCGCCTTGTCAGCCATAACTCCCCCAGCCGCTTTTACCTACACTATAGGCTTACCCTATGGCTTTCTCAGGTAGGGGGTCAAGCGGTCAGATTTTGGTACTCAGGCGCAGAAAGTAGTGATTCTTCGAGTGTTTGCGTGACAATTTCGATCTCAGCGATCCACCCAGCCCCATATGGATCAGCATTTATCACCTCCGGAGCTGTATCAAGTGATTTATTAACTGCAACAATTTTTCCAGTAATTGGGGCATAGATTTCAGAGACTGATTTGGTTGATTCCACCTCACCGCAGACTGAGTTTGCAGTAACTGATGCACCCTCCTTTGGTAATTGAATATAAACAATGTCACCTAACGCAGCTTGAGCAAAATCTGTAATACCAATTCTAAATTTTGTAGGTGAGATCTCCTTTATCCACTCATGCTCTTTGGTGTAACGAAGCTCTGCTGGCACCTGTGACATTAAAACCCCTTAATAAAAGTAATCATCTCTTTAAGCCCTTATAAAAGTACTGCGCACCTGTATAAAAGTACAGCGCAACCCCCCAGATTGCAAAGGCCCAGCCGATAATAAAGCACCACGGACCAATAGTGGCCACATCCTCCAAGATTAAAAAAGGAAAGGCGTATAGGAGGTTAAAGGTTGCAGCCTTTCCTAGATATGTCACCTCTAAAAATGGGATATTACGAAACTTTTGATAAATAACTAGCAGCAGAAGTATTAGATCCCGACCAATAATTGCAATTACTAGTGACCAAGGAATGTAATCTCGGCTGGCTAAGGCAATAATAATAGCTCCGATATAAATCCGGTCAACGGTTGGATCAAACTTTGCGCCAAAAGAGGAGGTTTGATTAAGGGCTCTGGCAACCTTGCCATCTAAATAATCGGTTATGCCGCCAATTGTTATCACCACAAAGCTAGCGATTGGCTGATCAGCAACAAGAAAGAGGTATAGAAAGAGGGGAACACCTAGGGCCCGAAGCAGTGTGAGTGCATTTGGAATATTAACCATTATCTCGATCCTTAATCTTTACCGCCACCTCTATTGGGGTGCCATCAAAGCCAAACTCCTCACGCAATCTTCTCTCAATAAATCTGCGGTAGGCACTCTCTAGAAACTCAGTTGCAAAGACCACAAACTTTGGCGGACATACTCCTGCTTGGGTGGCAAACTTAATCTTAGGTTGTTTACCCCCACGCACAGGTGGCGGATTGCCACCAACTAACTCCCCTAAAAATGAGTTTAACTTTGCAGTTGGAATTCGCTTCTCCCAACTTGTAAGTGCGGTGCGAAGTGCTGGTGCTAGCCGATCTCGATGCCAACCAGTTTTGGCGGAGAGGTTAACCCGCTGCGCCCATGGATATCGCTCCAGTTGACGATCAATCTCCTTATCTAAAACTAATTGCCGCTCCTCATCTACTAAATCCCATTTATTCATAACAACAACCAAAGCTTTACCCGCCTCATCTGCCATGCTGACAATTCGAATATCTTG
>JAEMTE010000016.1 GCA_016462445.1 Candidatus Nanopelagicus sp.
TTGAAAATACTGCAAGGTCATTATTTCCGCCAGCTTTAACAATTAAGTAAAGCCCGAATAATGCAAACACGATGATTTCAACAGCACCAAGGATTACACCAGCTCTAGCTGAGGTACGAACTCCACGGTAAACCAAGAAACCAACTAGCAAAATACCAAGGGTGGTAAAGATCCACCAATTACCGGTCGAGAATGAGGAATTCTCAGAGTTCCACTCACCAGCAACTGTGTAACCAAGTTGCAACATAACAAGTGGCACAATCAAGATTTCAACTGCTGCATATGCCCAGCCGACTAAGAATCCAACCCATGGACGAAGCCCAACTGCGCTATAAGTTGCAACAGAGCCTGCTGATGGGATGTGAGCTGCAAGTTGCCCAACGCTGGAAGCGGTGAAGAAAATTCCAATAAACGCAAAGACAACTGCAAGTGGTAGTGCGCCACCTGCTAATGGGGAACCAAATGGAATGGATGCTGCAATTGCAGCAGCCGGTGCCATACAACAGATTGATTGGAAAGCTACTTCGCGTAGTCCAACCGCATTACGTTCTAGTTGTGCCAAAGCTCAACCTCTTTCATAGTGTTTCAGAGCTATCCCTGAAAGCATTAGAAGGAGTCTTACAGGTTTTCTCAGTTACTCCTGAGTATTTCTATATTTGTTTGCTAGATTTTAAAAGGCTTAGGCGCACGGGAAATCTTAGGAACCCGCATTTTTGCGATCACACTGCCTGGTGAGGGATGACAGTATTGGGCGATTCCAAGGTCGCCGGCAACTGATAAAAATATAAATGCATCCTCCATCGTAAAGCCCCACTCATCAACTAATAATTTAGCTGCTTCCTCTACTGCATTTTTTAATGCACCATCAATATTGTCAGCGGTTGTGCCATGAGTTATCCAAGAATCTTTGGTTTCAGTAACTGGCCAGCCAGCTGCTTTTCCTTTTATTAAATCAACTTTAATAATTCCAATACCACCAATTTCAACACCAGTACCTGAGATCTCACCATCACCCATTGATGCGTGCATATCACCGATTGCTAACTGACCACCTGGTTGAAAAACTGGTAAGTGAATAGTTGCGCCAATGCCATTTTGATTATCATCCATATTTCCACCATGGCGATCAGCAGCAAAGGTTGAAATCTCACCACTGGCAGGGGCAACACCAATCACACCAAACATTGGGCGCTTAGGAAATGTCACACCATTAGAGACCATTGTTATGGTGTCACCTTCTACTTTAAAAATTCTAGTAGTTGGTGATTTTGCCTTATCAATTAATTGACCCCACTCTGGAATTACCATACCCGCACCTTGTGGTCCTGGCTTGATATCAATCAAAGTTACTGAAATTGAATCACCAGGAAGTGCACCTTTAACTGCAATTGGACCGGTAGCACTATTAATTCTTGTTAAATCTAATTTCTCTACTGTGTCACTCTCACTTTGTACCTGACCGGTAAAGCAATCCCAAGTTTCTATTTCAATTACAGTTCCTGGATCAACTGTTATAACTGGTTGCATGTCCGCTTTAAATGCCCAAACATGTTGGTCTTTACTGATCTTCACAGTAGGTGTGCTCATATTGAAAACCTACCATTTATATCAGGGGTGTGGAAGGTGGTTGGTAACGCATAAATTTATAGAATGAGCAATTAATTAGATAGGGTCAGCACCTATAAACAAGCGGGGCTGTAGCGCAGCTGGTAGCGCACTTGCATGGCATGCAAGGGGTCAGGGGTTCGACTCCCCTCAGCTCCACAAGATTTATCTATCTGGATTTATCATTTAGGTTAAAGATAAGAGGAGCGATGATGGCAAGTAAAGTAATCGCAATACTTAGCTGGTCACGCTATGCATGAGGCGTATGACTTTAAAGCGGTGCAGGATAAGTGGCTGCCAATTTGGGACAAGTTAGCGCCATTTAAATCAGGCAAAGCAGATGATGCTCGCCCTAAAAAATATGTTTTAGATATGTTTCCTTACCCATCAGGGGACTTACACATGGGACATGCTGAGGCTTATGCATTAGGTGATGTGATTGCAAGGTATTGGATTCAGAAGGGTTTTAATGTAATGCATCCAATTGGTTGGGATGCCTTTGGTTTACCAGCAGAAAATGCAGCGATAAAGAGAGATGCAGATCCAAGAGCTTGGACCTATGAAAATATTGATGTGCAAAAAGCTTCCATGCGCAGATATGCATGTTCATTTGATTGGGATCGAGTTCTTCACACCTGTGATCCTGAGTATTACAAATGGAATCAATGGTTATTTCTTAAGATGTTTGAAAAAGGTTTGGCATATCGCAAAGACTCTGCAGTTAATTGGTGCCCTGATTGCCAAACAGTATTAGCAAATGAGCAGGTAGTTGCAGGGTTATGTGAGAGATGCGATAGCGCAGTAACAAAGAAGAAGCTTAATCAATGGTATTTAAAGATCACCGATTACGCCGATCGCTTACTTGATGACATGGATCAACTAGAGGGTGCCTGGCCTGAAAAAGTACTGCTGATGCAACGCAACTGGATTGGCAGATCAACTGGCGCCCAAGTTGATTTTGCAGTGGAGAATTTTGATCAAAAGATAACTGTTTACACAACCCGTCCTGACACTTTATATGGCGCAACCTTTATGGTGGTCGCAGCAGATTCAGAGCTAGCGGCAAAGTTAGTTGCTGGCAGTAGCGTTGAGAGTGAGTTTAAAAAGTACTTAGATTCAGTAAAAGCAGACTCTGATATTGACCGGCTAGCAACTGATCGAGTTAAAACCGGTGTTTTCTTAAATCGATATGCAATTAACCCAGTAAATAACGAGAAGATTCCAATCTGGGCATCTGATTATGTATTAGCAGATTATGGAACGGGCGCCATTATGGCTGTTCCTGCCCATGATCAGCGAGATTTAGATTTTGCCCGTGCGATGAAATTACCGGTGCGAGTTGTAATTGATACCGGCCTTGAGGATCCAAATACCAGCGGTATTGCAACATCAGGTGATGGCAAGGTTATTAACTCAGGCTCTATTTCTGGTCTAACAAAAGATGAAGCGATAACTAAGATTATTAAAGAGTTAGCAGATAAAAAGGTTGGCAGCGCTACTAAGAATTACCGCCTGCGTGATTGGCTAATCTCACGTCAGCGTTTTTGGGGAACACCGATTCCGATTGTGCACTGCGATAAGTGTGGACTCGTGCCAGTGCCTGAGAATCAACTACCAGTTGAGTTACCAGATGCTAAAGGATTAGATCTAAAGCCAAAGGGATCATCCCCATTAGGCGCAGCTAGTGATTGGGTAAATGTTAACTGTCCAAAATGTAACGGCCCTGCAAAGCGAGATGCTGACACGATGGATACCTTTGTTGATTCATCTTGGTACTTCCTTCGTTATACCTCAGTAAATCATCATGATGTTGCCTTTGATAAAAAGGCGGTTGATACCTGGCTACCAGTTGATCAATATGTTGGTGGTGTAACCCATGCGATCTTGCACCTTTTATACTCCCGCTTTTTCACCAAGGTATTACATGACTTGGGCATGCTCTCCTTCACCGAACCATTTACTAGATTATTAAATCAAGGCATGGTTTTAATGGATGGCTCAGCGATGAGTAAGAGCCGGGGAAATCTAGTTAAGTTATCTGATGAGTTAGATAAGCATGGCGTGGATGCAATTAGAGTCTCATTAGTCTTTGCCGGACCTCCTGAGGATGATATTGATTGGAATGATGTTTCACCCGCTGGCTCATTAAAGTTTTTAAACCGTGCTTGGCGAATTAGTCAGGATGTAACAAGTAAGGCGGGGACTGATTTTAAGAAGGGTGATCTAGAGCTGCGCAAAGTAACTCATAAAGCATTATCTGATATTGAGTTAGCGGTTGAATCATTTAGATTTAACGTTGTAATTGCCAGAATTATGGAGTTGGTAAATGCCACCAGAAAAGCAATTGATTCTGGTGCTGGTGCAGGCGATGCTGCAGTGCGCGAGGCAGCCGAATCAATTGCAATTACTCTTTCACTCATCGCCCCTTACACCGCCGAAGATATGTGGGAAAAACTTGGACACAAACCTGCGATTGCTAATGCTGGTTGGCCGGTAATCGATAAATCATTACTGGGAGCAGATGATGTAATTGCAATCTTGCAGATAAATGGCAAGATCAAAGATCGAATCCAGGTCTCACCTAATATTACAAAGGATGAGTTAGAAAAGCTTGCTAAAGAAAATGGTGAGATTAAGGCTGCATTAATTGGGGCGGATATAAAAAAGGTAATTACCGTTGCGCCCAAACTTGTTAATTTTGTTATTTAATTAATAAAAGCTCCACTGGAAGGGTTGTGGAGCTTTTACTCTAAAGGCTTTATCGGAAAGCCCATTTGCTAGGAGGATCTACTGCCAGGTGTATCTCGCGCTAAACCTGCTCGCTCAGTTGATCCGGGAAAAGATCTCACTTTTATATTAACAATTAGTGAACGAGATCACTTTATTGTGTGAAGAGTTGATTAAGTAGCACCTAGTTTTATTTGTGGATAAGTGTAATATTTGACCATGCGAGTGTTACTCATAATTTCTTTCTTATTGATACCGCTGCCTGTGGCATATGGCGCAGATAGTGGTGGTGGGGGAGCAACTACTGGTGGAACAGTTCAAGTACCAACTCAATCCCAGACTCCCACGCCAACTCAATCCCAGACTCCCACACCAACAGTTACTAAATCCTCACCAACTGCATCAGCAAAAACTGTAGCCACTGAGCTAGTAACAATAAGATCGTTGATTTCTGCCAAAAATTACAACGCAGCACTTACTGCCCTGTTAGTTGCTGATAAGGAATTTCCCAACAACGCTGATATTAATAACCTACTTGGCTACACCTCTCGTAACCTTAAGCAGTATGCCCAAGCTAGTACCTACTACACCAAATCACTTAAGATCGATCCCAAACATTTAGGTGCTCTGGAGTATCAAGGTGAGCTATTTATGAAGATTAAAAAAACTGCAGAGGCTAAGAAAAATCTTGCAAAGTTAAAGGGATTATGTGGGGTAAATTGCGAGGAGTATCTAGATCTAAAGAAAGTGATCGGTAGTAAATAGTATTTAGTATTAGTAGAGTAATCATATGAACACCGTAGTTGGATTACTTAAGGCATCACACTTTGGCCCAACTATGACAGTAACAATTACTTCACTGCTTTTAGCAACAAATCTTTGGTGGGAAGGACCAGCTTTTGTAATAGCTTTTGGGATATTTCTTGGCCAACTTCTAGTTGGCTTTACCAATGATTTAAATGATTACCAAGATGATCTAAAACATAATCGTATTAATAAACCACTAGTAAGTGGGGTAATTACAACCTCGCAATTACAAAAAGCAATAAAGATTGTGGCCCCAATCGCTGTGGTAATAAACATTGCCGGCCCCCTTGGCATTAAAGGCGGCCTTATCTATTTATTTGGGGTTGGCATGGGTATCTCATACAACCTCTACTTCAAATCAACTCTGCTCTCACCCCTTCCTTATGCAATCGCTTTTGGTGCCTTGGTCTCATGCATTGTGGTGGCAACAGATAGAAGGCCGCCCCTTTGGTTAATTACTGCAGCCTCCTTACTTGGAGTTGCAGCCCACTTCGCTAATGTGCTTAAAGATCTAGATCAAGATCTAACCTCTGGTATTAAAGGATTACCGCAACGAGTTGGTAAAAGATACTCACGCCTTATTTGTAGCGGCCTACTAATTCTCACAACATTACTGCTTAATAATACCCACCCAAATACGCCGCTCTTAGTAATTGGTTTAATTGCAGCGATCATCACATCATTTGCCCCAAATAAACTTATGTTCTCTGCTCTAATGATCACTGCGGTAATTGATGTAGTTTTACTACTAAATGCCGTCGATACAGTAATTGGTAGTTTAGTTATCTAAAAAATATGGGCTAAGAGTTAACTCGGGCCATATAAATATTTATAAGTTACGCCGGCGAGCTTTCATTATGAAATAGATTGCAATAAGTGCTACAAGCACTATGACTACTGATAACAAGGCGCACATCCTTTTCTGATCGGTTATTTAATTCTCCTCGCTACTACCGGGTATAAAGATCTATGATTTGGTGATTCGCCAATTAATCTGCGCCTGTGAAGGTATTTTCTGAGCTACTCACTAGTTGCAACAGGGGGACTAAAGCCAGAGTATTAACCTATGAAACGGTTAGTAGTGCTGCTGTTACTAACTCAATTACTTCCTAATGCCGCAGCTGCCCAAGATGTGACCAGTGCGATCTCGGTTTTAAATAAGTTAGAGGTAAAAGGACGTGCTGCTAAGACCGGTTACACCCGTGCGCAATTTCCACACTGGTCAGATCTAAATCGTAATGGCTGCGATACCCGTAATGAGATATTAAGACGGGATCTGACGGCGCTTATCTTTAAAGTTGGTACCAAAGATTGCAAGGTAATCTCAGGCTCACTCCTTGATCCTTATAGTGGCAAGGTAATTACATTTAGCAGCACTAAATCAACAATTGATATTGATCATGTAGTAGCACTTTCTAATGCTTGGCAAACCGGTGCTGCCTACTTTGATAAAAGCAAACGAGAAGGCATAGCAAATGATCCACTTAATCTCTTAGCGGTTGATTACTCCCTTAATCGCCAAAAGGGTGATGGTGATGCCGCTACCTGGTTACCACCACTTAAAACTTATCGATGTGATTATGTCGCTAGACAGATTGCAGTTAAAGCAAAGTATGCCCTTTGGGTAACCGCTCCAGAGAAGGATGCAATTACAAAAATACTAGATAAGTGTGTGGGGCAAAAGGTACCCAATTAATAGATGAGATCTTTACTTTGAAATAATTGAATCAGCAAAAACTTCAGTTATCTCAAGATCATCTCGCTCTAAAACAAAGTGAGCTCCTTCATGAGCTAATTTCTTTATCTCAGCAAAGGTATCAGCACCGGCCGACCAACGAATTAACTCGGGAGATGATGCAAACCATTTACCTTCAGTATTTTCATAAATTACTCTTACCTTCATTTAATAACCTTTCTAGCTAACTCCTCGGTTAAACCAACCTCTTCTATGAGAATTTTCCTTATCATAAAGCCTGAAATCTCAAATCTGTCATGATAACTAATTCTAATCTCAGGATAGTTTTCACTTCTAAGTGTTCTATGCGAACCTCTTTGTCTAATAATTTTATAGTACAAAGGAGAGCGACACAAGCATTTTATTAGCTCTTTTGTCTTCATACTTGGAAATTGGCTCACCTGCCAATTGTTTTATTTTTTTATTACAATTTGCTTTTAATATTCACAGTTAAAAACAGCATAGAGTAAGTAAAATGAATTAATTATTACTAGTAGTAGTTAACTCTTAGGTATCTCATCCATAACAGTAATGCTCTCACCATCAACATAATTAGCTGCTACTACCTGCCAAGCTTTTGAGCTCTCATTAGCCATATGCACATCCCAAGAAGCGCGATCTCGCCAAACCTCCCAGACACAGATATTGCCACTGGCAACATCTTTATAGAGATCTAGTGCGATTAAACCATCCTCTAATCTCATATCTGCCACATGTATTTCAATTAGTTTAATAAATTGCTCAAATTTTCCAGGCTTAACCCTTACCTGCACAAATAAATAAACATTTTCTGCCACCACTTAAGACTCCTTAAATTGGCTTTGCCTAAATCTAGGAGAGTAAGTGCTTAGATGCAATAGAGATCTTGCTTTGATTTTGATAATTAAAAATTACTATCTAAAGGCTGCAATTCCAGTAAGTGCTTGACCTAAGACCAGCATATGAATCTCATGGGTTCCTTCATAGGTAAGAACTGTCTCTAAGTTGCTCATATGCCTAAATACTGAGTATTCGCTAGTAATTCCAGCACCACCAAGAATAGATCTAGCACTTCTAGCAATTTCAAGAGAGGCATTTACATTGTGAAACTTACCCATACTAATTTGCTCTGGCTCAATTTTTCCTTGATCTTTAAGATCTGCTAAGTGATAGGCAAGTAGCATTGAAGTAGTTATTTTTGTAGCCATATCAGCAAATTTACCTTGAGTTAATTGGTGCTTTGAGATTGGTCCATCAAATTGCTCTCTAGTTGTGGCATAACCAAGGGATACCTCAAAGCAATCACGGGCAGCACCAACTGAACCAAAAATAATTCCATACCGTGCCTCAGCTAGGCAAAGCAGCGGGGCACGAAGACTTGTTGCCTCTGGTAATCGAGCAGAATCTGGCACCTTCACATCATTAAATACAAGTTCAGATGAAATTGATGCGCGCAGAGAAAGTTTGTGCTTAATTGGATTAATAACTAGGCCAGCAGTTTTAGTTGGCACACAAAATCCGCGAATTCCTTCATCAGTTTGTGCCCAGATAATTGCAACATCAGCTACGCCACCATTTGTAATCCACATTTTAGATCCGTTGATAACCCAATCAGAGCCACTTCGCTTTGCATAGGTTGTCATGCCTGAGGGATTAGAGCCATGATCTGCTTCAGTTAAACCAAAGCAACCAATTGCATCTCCCTTAGCCAGCTTTGGTAGCCACTCTTGTTTCTGCTCTTCAGAGCCAAATTTATAGATAGCAAACATTGCAAGTGAGCCCTGCACCGAAACTAGTGAGCGAAGGCCTGAGTCAACCGCCTCTAACTCTAAACAGGCAAGACCATATGACATCGCATCTGTTCCAGCGCAACCATAATTTTTAAGGTGCATACCCAAAAGGCCAATGCCACCTAATGCCTTTGCAATATCACGAGCTGGTAATTCACCTGCCTCATACCAGTTAGCAATATTTGGTCTTAACTCTTTAGCAGCAAAATCCCTAACTACATTTTGAATAGCTTTTTGCTCAGCGGTAAGGCGCGCTTCAACCTGCATTAATACCAGTGGATGAATTGGTGTGGCCGGCTGCTTACTCATAAGGTGAGTCTATCGCCATACTTGTTTAAGGCAGTAGAGGTAATTGCTGAAATATATCTATTCGTGATCAATATCATTATCAAACAATGTTGTATTCAGGACGCAATTGGCCACCACCACTAAATCTATCGGCGCTTAGCTGTTGTATTTCAACAAATGGTTGTTTTTGTAAATATAGATCTCGAAGAATTTCACCAATTGCTGGCCCTTGTAGGAAGCCATGACCACTAAAACCAGTTGCATAAAAAAATCTAGAAACTTTTTTAAACTCACCTAAAATTGCATTGTGGTCAGGTGTTACCTCATATAAACCAGCCCATCCTTTACCAATTCCTACATCCATTAAACGAGGAGCTCGATGCATGGCAATTGTGCCAAGTTTTTCTAAGAAAGATGGATCTCGCTTTAGATCAAATCCAGATTCGGTAGTTTTATCTGAAAATCCCATAAGCAAACCCTTACCTTCTCGATGCCAATAAAGTGATGAAGAGTAATCAATTGTCATCGGCATACTCTTTGGTAGATCAGCAAAATTATCACCCAGTGCTTCAGTAATTACTAACTCTCGTCGGTACGGTGTTACCGGTAGCTCTAAGCCAACCATGGCTGCAATCTGTGGTGACCAAGCACCAGCACAATTAATTACTGTATTTGTTTTAACATTACCGGCGGTGGTTTGAACAGAGGTTATCTCGTCATTATCGACTGTAATATTTGTTACCTGAGTATTGGTAAGAATTGTGGCGCCAAGTTTTTTAGCACCACCGGCATAGCCAAGTACAACCGCTTCAGGTGTGCAGTGGCCATCATTTGGCGTAAATGAACAAGCAAGTAAATCAGAGGTATTTAATAGGGGCGAAATCTTTCCAGCTTCGGCTGGAGTAAGCATTCTTGACTCAACACCAAATTTTTTATGAATCTGGGTGGATTTTTCAAAGAGCGTGACATCCTCACTCTTGCTTAATGCAAATAGGTAACCAGATCTGTGCAGATCAATCTCATAGCCAGGGCGTTGATTAAATTTTGCAAAAAGATCTAGTGATCTAGCACCGAGCGCCACATTGAACTCATCTGAGAAATTTGCTCTCACTCCACCGGCTGCCTTTGAGGTTGAGCCGCTAGCTAATTCATTTTTCTCACATAGTAGAACTGAGATTCCAGCTTCAGCTAAATGAAAAGCTGCCGAGGTTCCCATAACCCCACCACCAACTATTACTACATCAACCTGATTTGGTAGTGACATAAATTATGCCCTCATTAGAGATTAGAGTTTTAGTAACTATTTATTTTAAATCAAAATTTGGATCATGCTTAATCTCAATTAGATCCATTTGAGCTTTCTGCAACTTATTAGACCAATCCCAATTCATTGATTGCCATCTAGTAAATTGATCAAGCACCCAAATACCACTTTGTCTTGAGCCATTACCGCTGAGCCCATTGCCACCAAATGGTAGGTGGGCCTCAGCTCCTGAGGTTGAGTTATTAATTGAAACCATTCCAGCAGAGATGCCCTCTCTAAAGCGCCAAACATTTTGTGGATCATTGGTGTAGATAGCAGAGGAGAGACCATAACCATGACCATTTGCTAACTCAATCGCTTCATCTAAGGTAGAAAACTTACCAACTGTTACCAGCGGACCAAATGTTTCAGTTCTATATAACTCATCATCTTTTGTAACTCCAGCAACAATTACTGGATGAGCAAATACTCCCTTTTCAGGATCACCAACAAAGCCTTTTCGTGGATTCTTTGCAGTTATTTTGCCAGTTGCAGTTGATCCAGAGACCTTATGATGAGGTTGAATCATCTTAAGATGTGCTAAATGATTTTCTAAATACTTTTCACTAATCATTGGGCCAAATAAAACATCTTTAAATGGATCACCAACTGCGGCATTTTCTACCAGCGCGGTGAATTTAGCTAGAACTGAGTCATAGATTGATTCATGAATCCACAATGTGCCAAGTGATGTGCAGCGCTGGCCAGCAGTTCCAAAGCCGGCAAATAATGCACCATCTAAAGCCAAATCAATATTGGCATCTGGCATTACCACCATCGGATTTTTTCCACCAAGCTCTAAGCAGGCACTTTGAATGTACTCACCAGTCTTGGCGCCAATTTTCTTACCAACTGCAGTTGAGCCAGTAAAGCCAACCTTATTTATAATTGATTCTTTAAGGCCGGTCTCTAATGCAGAGAAAGTTTGCTCACCATCTGCAACTACAGTAATTAAAACATCCTTTGGCACACCACCTGCGTGAAATAGATCAGTTAACGCATTTGCAACAGCGGGTGTGAACTCAGATGGCTTCCAAACTACGGTGTTTCCGGCAAGCAGTGCGGGCACGATATACCAAGAGGGAACTGCAGTTGGAAAGTTTCCAGCGGTAATTATAAATACATTGCCAACTGGCATTCTAAAAGTAAATAGATTCTTATTTTGCATCTCACTTGGCACAGTTTGTCCATAAAGCCGGCGCCCCTCACCAAGGAAGAAATCACAGGTATCAACTACCTCCTGCACCTCACCGAGTGCCTCCCGATAAACCTTGCCCATCTCACTAGTAATTAATTTTGCAAGCTTCTCTTTATTTCGTTCAACCAAGCGACCAACATTTGCAATTACTCTGCCCCGAGTTGGTGCCGGAAGTTTTGCCCAACCTTTTTGCGCAGATTTAGTTTTGCGCATTGCTGCAACTATCTGCTCCGCTGATGCGGCTTCAACTGTTGTGATTACTTGCGAAATATCTGATGGATTAGTTGATTTGAACATAGCCTTATTCTCTCTTAGATCAGCAAAATAAGAAAATACCTATATGGTTTGAACATGGAAAATACCAGCCGCACCGTTGCCGCGGTGATATTGGATTTGTTGGCTGAAAATGGTGTCAAAAAAGCCTTTGGTATCCCAGGTGTTCATAACTTAGGTTTTTGGAATGCATTAGCTGCTGGCAGGCCAGAGATTGTAAATGTGCGCCATGAGCAAAGTTGTGTCTATGCTGCCGATGGTCTTGCCCGAGCAAGTGGAAAACTTGCAGTTGCAATAACTACCACTGGACCAGGTGCGGCAAATACTTTAGGAGCATTTGGTGAGGCAGCAATCTCTGGCTCACAGGTTTTAGTTATCTCCTCAGAAGCTCCAATGAAAAGTAGATCTGGTGATGGCGCGCGAGGAATTTTGCATGAGATGAATGATCAAAGCGCTCTATTCTCACCCCTTGCAAAACGTATTTTAATAAATGGTAAGGAAATTGTTTTAGCAAAAAGTACGACAAGTGCTGAGCAAGCTATTGCCACAGTAGTTGATTTCATTCATCTCTTAACAGCTGCCCCAACTGGAGCTGGCTATATTGGAATTCCATCTGATATTTTAAACCAAGAGTTTTCAGCAAAGATTCCAGCAATTTCAAATGAGTATGCTCAGTATTTATCTAAGCTAGATACTGAAGTTGTAGATCTATCTAAAGTGCTATCGGTGTTAGCTGGTAAGAAAAAGATTGGAATTTGGGCAGGCGGGGGAGCAACTGAGGTCAGTGATCAAATAGCCAAGTTGGCTGATCATTTAAATGCACCAATCTTTACCTCATTTGCTGGCAGAGGTGTGGGCTGTACAAGTAAGAATTATCTAGATCTGCCAATTCATGAGCCAGAGATTGAAGGTATTTTGACTCAGTGTGAAGCACTGATTGTATTTGGTAGTCAGTTAGATGGCATGAATACTAAAAATTGGAGCATTAAATTCCCACAAGTTATCTGTGTTGTTGATGCCAACCCAGCAATTACACTTAAAAACATTAAGGCAAGTGCAGTAATTCAAAGCTCTAAATTAGATAAAGTAATTGAAGGATTATTTGCGCTACCAGCGCTGCCAAGTTGGGTAGATGTTAAATCTATCTGCAAACAGGTGCGAAGTAAGATTTCTCAAACTCAAAAAGGTAGCGCTGGGCTTTCTCTAGTTACTGCAATTGAGGAGTCATGGCCAACGCAGAACTACATTGTTTGTGACATGGCAATCTCTGGTTATTGGACTGGTGTTTACTGCAGAGTTGGCAGAGTCAGGCAGATCGCATACCCAGTTGGTTGGGGAACACTTGGCTTTGGCCTACCAGCAAGCATTGGTCCATCAGCAAGTGCTGTGCCAACCTTGGTGGTTTGTGGTGATGGCGGAATTGCATTTGGATTGGGTGAATTGGCAACAGTCTCACAAGAAAAATTGCCATTAACAATTTTACTCCATGATGATGGGGGCTATGGAATGTTGCGCTTTGATCAATTAGTAATGAAACATCCAGAGAGAGGGGTAAATCTTTTTAACCCTAATTGGCAACAACTTGCCGCTGCCTTTGAAATCGAGTTCACCACAACAGATTTAGCTGGACTTAAAAAAGTTTTGGCAAACCGGGCAACTAAGAAAACTCCAGCAATAGTTTTGATAAAGGATTCGATCTACCCACCACGAAGTACCAGCCCAAGATGGCCAGAGGCAGCAGATAAGTAATTACTTAGTAAGACCTGCTGAAATTAGAAGGTAGAAGATTGTAAAAATAACTGATGCCCATAAAAATCCAGTCCACCAGGTTTGACTTAATTTTAATTTGTAAGTATCCCAATTAACTTTAGAGAGATTTTTATCGGCTTTGATTTTATTTCGGTAAGTGATAATCATGTAAGCAGAAACAAGTACTGCCCAGAAAAACATAAAGCCTGATTGCATGAGATAAGTTTAACCTCACTTCATAGGGATTATCGAGCCCTCTAGTGGCAGGTGGTATGAATTTAAGTAGTTAATGTGATTATCAGCATGTCGCAATCAGAAGCATTCCAATCTACACTTACAGATATGGCCAGCGCCCAAGGAAAATTTATTGGACCCTTAGAGGTAGATAGCATTTGCGAGATAAAAAAAGTGATGGAAGTGCAAAAAAAAGTATTTATCGATTTTGCTAACAGTAAAGCAGTTATGGGTCCGAGAGCTATTTTGACTCAAAATGAAAATGCCCAGTTCTCTTATATCGCCAGGGCCAGTGAAAATGGGCCAACGATAGTTAAGTTTGGCAGCGTAATTCCCTCAAATGAAAAAAGAGATTTACCAGTTGTGCAAACAACAATTGCAGTATTAAATCAATTAACTGGATCAGTTGATTACTTTTTAGATGGTGAATCAGTTACAAAGTGGCGTACTGTGGCAGCAAGTATGGCTGCAGCAAAGGAGTTATCAAATCCAGTTAAAACTGTGGGCGTAATAGGTTTAGGCCATCAAGGTATTGCTCACATCAAAGCTGTAAAAGAGATTTTCTCACCAAAGAAGATTATTGGTTTTGCAAGAGGTGATAAGAATTTAGATTTGGATATAGAGATTTCAAAAGATTTAGGATTAGTTAATCAATGTGATTTGATTTTTGTTTGCACCAACTCCATCTCACCTGTTATTACATCTGTGTTAAATCCTGGTACCACCTGTATTTCTATTGGCTCATTTGCGCCCAATCGGCTTGAGGTATCAGTTGAGGCACTAGCAAATGCTGATAAAGTTTTTGGTGATGATGCAAAAACAATCTCAGAACAAGCAGGATCAGTTGTTAGTACACTTGCCATACCAAAGCGAAAATGGGATAAACCAGAGTCGATTGGTGAGCTTTATAACCAAAGAATTAAGGGACGAACTACTGTGGATCAAGTGATTTACTACTTCAGTGTTGGGCTTGGTATTCAAGATGCAGCAATGGCTGAATTTATTTTACAAAATGGAAAATTTTAGATGGATAAGGTGAGAAAGATGGATGCTAGCCAAGCAGCCTTACTGCTGAAAAAACATTGGGGTATTGATAGCCCACTTTCACCCCTGCCTAGTGAGCGAGATATTAATTTCAAAGTTGAGGGCAGGAGTAAATCTGTTTTAAAGATTTATCCAAAGGTTGATAGCCATCTTAAGGTAAGAATTAACCTACAAAATAAGGTTCTAACCTTTCTACAGGATCAATCAATTACCGTTGCACCAGCCTTAATTCAGAGCAAAAAGGGAAAAAGTTTAGTAGTGCTAAGCAAGTCAAGTGTGGCCAGATTACTAACCTGGCATGAGGGCAAGTGCTGGGGTGTAACAGATCAACATAGCCCTGAACAAATTGAGCAGCTAGGGCGCTTAATCGCCACTGTTGATAAAAAGTTAGCACTGTTAAAGGTAAATAAAGATGAGAAGAAATCACTTAATGTGAAATTTATTTGGAATATGTTGCAAGCTGAAAAGTTACTAGGTTGGGTAGATAAAATTACTGATACTGAGGTAAGAAAAGCTGTTAACTCAACCCTTACTAATTACCGGGATCAGGTAGCACCAAAGCTTAAAAAACTTCAAAGTCAGGTAATTCACAATGATGGTAATGATTACAACATAATTGAAAATGGTGAAAAACTTTTCCTAATAGATTTTGGTGACATGATTTATGCACCAAAGGTGGTAGGAGCTGCAGTTGCTGCTGCCTATGTAGGTTTAAAATCTGATGACCCAGTTAAAGAGATCTCACAATTTGTTCGTGGCTATCACAGCGTAAATCCCTTAACCACTGATGAGTTAGCTATCTTTATTGAGTTGGTCAAAGTAAGACTTGCTGCAAGTGTGGCAAATGCCGCCCTACAACTTGGAGATAACCCTGATAATGATTACTTATCTATTAGCCAAAATGATGTGCCAAGAACACTTTTAGCATTAGATAAATTTGATAATAATTTTGCATTATTTCGGTTGCGAAATGCCATTGGATTAGAGGCTAATCCAAATGCCAAGCCAATTCGTGACTACTTACTAACGACAAAATCTGCCAATATTTTAAAGAAGCCACTTGCGGAGTTAAATAAGGTTTATATAAATTGGTCATTTGATAATCCAGATATCCCGCGCTCTACCAAAGCGATTGAGGATTTGATGGCTAAGAGTGGCGCTGATGTAACAATTGGGTATTACTGTGAGAATCGAAATGTCTACCAAGGTGAGGCATTTAATCCAGCCTCAGCTACTGCTCGTACCTTCCATCTTGGTGTTGATATTGGTATGCCAGCTGGCACAGAAGTTTTTGCACCCCTTGATGGCGTAATTGAAGTATTTAATAACAACTCAACTAAGTTAGATTATGGTCCAGTAATTATTTTGCGACATAAAACCAATAATGCAACTCCGTTTTGGACTCTTTATGGTCATCTCTCACTTGATTCAATGCCAAATTGGCAGGTTGGCAAAGTTATTAAAGCAGGTGAATTAATTGGGCGAATGGGTAAAGAGGAGGAGAATGTTGGTTGGCCGCCACATACTCATTTCCAATTACTGACTGATCTATGTGGAATGGGAATTGATATTTATGGGGTGGCGCCGCAGGATGAGATCGCACTTTGGCGCGGCATCAGTCTTAATCCAAATTTAATTCTTGGTATAAATAGTGGAACAGATGCGCATGCCCAGCTTTCAAGTAAAAGTATTAGAAGTGAGCGCCGGGTTGTGCTATCGCAAAATCTATCGCTTAACTTTAAAAATCCACTTCATATTGTAAGAGGTGAGGGTGCCTACCTATTTGATGAGAATGGCCGCTCATATTTAGATCTAGTTAACAATGTTGCCCATGTTGGTCACGGTAATCCACGGGTAGTAGAAGCTGCTGCAAAGCAGATGGCCGCCCTTAATACCAATAGCAGATATCTGCATCAAGTCATTATTGAGTATGGCAAAGCTTTAACTAACACCTTGCCAGATCCGCTATCGGTAATCTTCTTTGTAAATAGCGGTAGTGAGGCAAATGATTTAGCAATTAGATTAGCTAGGGCTCACACAAAAGCTAAGGGAGTAGTAGCACTTCGCCATGGATACCATGGCCATACCCAATCTGTGGTGGAGATAAGTCCATATAAGTTTTTAGGCAAAGGTGGAGATGGCGCGCCAAGTCATGTTGGAGTTGGCGAGCTGCCAGATATATTCCGTGGTCGCTACACCTCATCTGATGCCACCGCTAAGTACTTAAGTAATCTTAAAAAAACTATAACTGGGCTAAAGCAACCACTATCTGCTTTTTTCTCAGAGTCAATTGTCTCTACCGCAGGCCAAATAGTTTTACCTGATGGGTATTTAAAATCAGCATTTAAAATGGTTCGCCAAGCAGGTGGGGTTTGTGTGGCAGATGAGGTACAGATTGGCTTAGGCAGAGTTGGAGATAAGTTTTGGGGCTTTGAATTACATGATGTAGTGCCAGATATTGTCACAATGGGTAAGCCACTTGGTAATGGCCATCCACTTGCGGCGGTTGTAACAACTGCTGAGATTGCTAACTCATTTAACAATGGCATGGAGTACTTCAATACATTTGGGGCAAACCCAGTTAGCGCTGCAATTGGACAGGCGGTATTAGAGGTTGTTTATGATGAAAGATTGCAATTAAATGCTAAAGAAATCGGTGCCTACCTTATGGCTGGGGTAGCACAGCTAGCAAAGAGTAATGATTTGATTGCAGATATTCGTGGCCATGGATTATTTATCGGTGTTGAGTTTATGTTAGATGAAAAAACACCAGCAACTGAAAAGGTGGCAGATTTAATGGAGTACGCACTCTCAAAGGGTGTGCTGCTATCTTGTGATGGTCCAGATAATAATGTGCTCAAGATTAAGCCACCTATGATTATTAATAAGCAAGATGTTGATCTATTCCTAAATGTATTAGGGCAGTGGTTGGATAAACAATGAAGCCACCATTAGCTGGTATTAAGATTGCAGATTTTTCCAGAGTACTAGCAGGTCCTTATGCCACGATGTTATTGGCAGATCTTGGGGCTGAGGTAGTAAAGGTTGAGCGGCCTACTACCGGTGATGACACCCGCAGTTGGGGACCACCATTTGATAAAGATGGCACCGCTACCTACTTTCTTTCGGTAAATCGAAATAAGAGTGGCCTCACCTTAGATTTATCAAAGCCAGCAGATCAAAAGATTGCCCAAGAGTTAATTGCAAGCTCAGATGTTGTGGTAGAAAACTTTGGCAGTGGCGTGATGGAGAGATTTAATCTTGGTTATGAGCAGGTAGTAGTGAGTAATCCACTACTTATTTATTGCTCAATTACTGGATTTGGTAGTTCAGATAGTGCTAAGGCGCTACCTGGTTATGACCTACTACTGCAAGGAGTAAGTGGGTTAATGAGTATTACCGGCGCAGATAGTAGTGATCCAACAAAGGTTGGGGTAGCGCTAGTTGATGTGATCACCGGCTTGCATGCAGTTACTGGAATTCTCACCGCCCTTAGAGTGGCAGAGCAACAAGGAGTTGGCCAAAAGGTTGAGTTAAATTTACTTAGCTCAAGTCTGTCCGCATTAGTAAACCAAGCAAGCGCCTATATATCTGCTGGAGTAATTCCGGTAGCAATGGGTAATGCTCATCCATCAATTGCGCCATACCAGGTATTTAGCGGATCAGATAAGAAGTTTGTTCTAGCAATTGGCAATGATCAACAGTTTATAAAGTTTGCTAATGCAGTATCACCAGAGCTAGCAACCGATGCAAGGTTTAGCACCAATCAATTACGGGTTAAGAATCTAGGTGATTTAACCCAAATACTTGATCACTTATTTGCGACAAAAAGTGCAGCAGATTGGATAGAGCTGCTGAGTAAGATTGAAATACCAGTGGGTGCGATAAATAATATTAAAGAGGCGATTGAGTTAGCCACCTCTCTTGGCTTAGATCCAGTAGTAGATATTGCTGGTAGCAAATCAATTGCAAACCCAATTACCTTCAGCAAGACGCCAGTTACTTATAGCAAAGCCCCGCCAAAACTTTCATAACCTGCCATCTGATGTAGCCTGTCGGGGTGAGAGGTGAGGTTCTAGCAAAGTTTTCAGTCCTAAGTATTCTCTGGGGATTATCATTTTTATTGGTACTTCGGGTAGTTGATGGCTTTGGCTGGGTAGGCGCAGTTTGTATTAGATCATTTATTGCTAGCTCTGTGCTGCTACTTATCGCATTACTTACTAGGCGAAGATTAGATTTTTCAATCGGTATAAGGCCATTTGCGGTAATTGGCGCAACAACTGTGTGCTTGCAGTTAATTGGATTTTCCATCGCCATCCCAAGAATTGGCACCGCCCTAACTGCAATAATTGTTGGCGCAATTCCATTATTTTCTGCCCTGATTGGAAAAATAATGAAGATTGAGACAATTACTAAACTTGGCTTTGTTGGATTAATTATTGGCTTTTTTGGCATCGTTTTATTAGTCGGCTTCCCACATGGGCAGCTATCAAATGATTTCTTCCTTGGAATTGCTGTATCGGTAGTTGGTTGTATTGCCGCTGCCTTTGGTAGTAATTACGCAAAACTTAAGATGGAGCAGGTTGGCAACTGGGAGCAGGCGATTGGTGCATTTTTCTTTGGCGGGCTATTCACACTCCCATTATTATTTTTTGTACCATTTCAAAGAGAGTTAATTGTCACAGATTGGCTTTATATAATCTCACTTGCAATCTTATGTAGCTCACTATGTTATGTAATCTACTTTAGTTTGGTAGTAGAGGTTGGTGCTACTAGAGCGATTAGCGTTGAGTTTATGGTTACAGTCATTGCGGTTTTAATTGGCGCTATCTACCTAAAGGAGTTAATCACACCAATTCAACTACTAGGGGGAGTGATGGTCTTAATTGGCTGCTCACTAATTCTAGAGTTAGTTGGTGGCAGTAAAAAGTCAGCAAAATTAATCGAATAAGGAGAGAAGAAACCGGTAAGGCCGAATTTGCTCAATCTAATTAAAAATTAGATATCTGATCAATCCAATCCTGCATCTGTGGATCTCGCAGTGTATTAAGTAATTTACTATCGCTATCACTTACCCGTTGAATTGTTACTACCTTTATTTGATCATCACTACATAGGCAAATGCTGCAGATTATTTGATTATCATCATCGGCAATAAAGATATGATCACACTCTCTCATAAATCCTTCCGCAAAAGATAAATTAATACTTTATTAAACCTACTCACACCTAGAACAATGTAAATAGATAGATCTAAATGTTTGCGTTTATCTTGTACTACTAAGTAACAAATTAAGCCTGTATTTACCAATTTATCTATTACTGATTAGTAGAAATTAAATATGCTTACTAGGTAAAACTCTCGATCTTAAGTTGACTTATCTTTAAAGTTTATTTGGCCAGGTATCACTTAACTTATAACCAAGTGGCCAAGGATCAGATGGATCTAATGTGTGAGTATGTCTGCCGGTAATCCATGCTTGCCCAGCAACAGATGGAATAATTCCATTTTTGCTACCAATCTTTACCTCCTCCTCAATCTTGCACTCAAACTCTGAGTCAATAATTGAGCGGCCAATCATTTTATCCCCCACCTTCAGCACTCCTTGGTGGTGCAGCAGTGCTAATCGGGCAGAGCAGCCAGTGCCAGTAGGGGAGCGATCAATCTTTCCAGGTTGTATTGCAACTGCATTTTTACTTATCGCAACTGAATTTTCATAAAAGATTGGCTTTGCAATTTGGGTAAAGGAGAAGTGGCGCCAATCTGGATTTGTTGGATGTTCAAACTTTAACTGTTCATTTGCCGCCGCAGTTATCTTCATTCCCACCTTAGCTAAATCAGATGCCTCATCTGCTTTAATAGCAAAGCCAAGATCATCAGCATTAACAATTACAAAGCTATCTCCACCAAAGGCGGTGTCCACCTTTAAAGTTGGCAGCCCTGCCACCTCAACTGTTAAACCCTCTTGGCCAACAAAGGATGCAATATTTTTAACCTTTACCTTAGTTACCTTGCCATTTGAGCAGTTTGCCGTTACATAAACTAAACCACCTGGTGCCTCCATAACTAAGTTAGTTACCGGCTCAACCATCTTGATGATTCCACTTTCTAAAACCACAGTTGCTACACAGATTGAGTTAGAGCCAGACATTGGCGGAGTATCCTCTGGCTCCATAATAATAAAAGCTACCGATGCTGCAGGATTTTTAGGTGGCAGCAGCAGATTAACATGGCGAAATACACCACCACGTGGTTCATTTAAAACAAAGTTACGCAGGCCCTGATCTTTTGCAATAAATCTAGATTGCTCCCAGATACTCTCACCTGGAATCTGCCCAACTCCACCAATAATTACATCACCCACCTCACCTTCAGCATGGGCGCTAATTACCTCAATCATTTACCAATCCTATCTTCACACTCTTAATACAAGTAAGTGCAGATAATCTAGCGCAAGGTAGGATAGAAGTAGGTAAGAGTAAAAAGAGGAAATAAAATGAAGTTTTTAGTAGTTGGCTCCACCGGCTTAATTGGCTCCTATGTTGCTAAAGCACTTAGTAAGCATGGCCAAGTAATTGGTGTCTCACGCACTACCCAAATTAAAGTAGATGTAAAAAATGCGGCATCAATTGCTGCGATGTATGAGCAGGTAGGAAAGATTGATGCGGTGGCATCTTGTATTGGCAAAGTAATATATAAACCAATTACCGAACTTACCTATGATGAGTATCTACTTGGTCTAACCGATAAGGCGATGGGACAGGTTGAGTTGGTAAGGGCCGGGATTAATTACCTAAGCGATGGTGGTTGCTTCACACTTATGACCGGTATTTTAGCTAGAGATCCAATTGCATCTGCCACCATTGCCGCCCTTGCAAATGGGGCGATTGAATCCTTCACATTAGCTGCTGCAATTGATCTGCCACGGGGTATTCGAATAAATACGGTAAGTCCAAGTGTTTTAGTTGAGGCAACAAGTTATCACCCATCATTTCCTGGATATCACCAGGTTAAGGCGGTGGATGTGGCAGATGCTTATGTTAAATCTATTATGGGAAAGCAGAGCGGGCAGATCTATAAATTAGATTAAGTACTTATTTTTTGCTTAAAAACTCACTCAACCCTGTGATTAATCGATCAACATCATCACGGGTTGTATAGGGTGCAATACCAGCTCTGATCGCGCCAGTATCACCTAAGCCCAATGCCCTTGATACCTCAACTGCGTAAAAATTATGTGCTGGCAGATTTACTTTTTTCCCTGCCATAAATTTATAGACATCACCGCCATCAACACCTGCAAAGTTAAAGTAGGCGGTTGGGGTGCGATCTTTAGCCTTTCCATACAAAGTAATACCAGGCAAGAGCGCTAATTGATCCTGCATATATTTAAATAGATCCGCCTCATACTCCTCAAGTAAAGTAATTGATTTAACTATCCGCTCTCGCCTGCTACCAGTTGCGCTGCTATCTAAGGCTGCTACATAATCAATCGATGCACTCACCCCAGCCATTAACTCATAAGGCAGGGTGCCAAACTCAAACCGCTCAGGAACTGTCATAGTAGATGGCAGCAGCTTGTCATTGTTAATACTCTCTAAGAGATTCGGATCTGCTATAAATGATGAGCAGTGTGGTCCTAGTATTTTGTAGGAGGAGAAGCCGTAGAAATCTACCGGCATAGCTTTAAAATCAATTACCGCATGTGGTGTTAGGTGTACTCCATCTACTAAAAATAAGGCGCCAGCATCCCTAACCGCTCTACCAATTTCATAGATATCTGGCTTTGTTCCTAAGGTATTACTTGCCCCAGTTACCGCAACAAATTTTGTTTTAGAGCTTAATAGCGAGGTAACTGCAGATACTGGCAGCTCACCACTTTCCTTATCAATCTCAGCCCACTTAACTACCGCACCCCGGCTTTCAGCAGCTTGTAACCAAGGGCGAATATTTGAATCATGATCTAGGCGAGAGATAATTATTTCATCCCCGCTGCTCCAACTCTTAGAGATACTTCTAGAGAAGTCATAGGTAAGTTGGGTCCAACTTCTGCCATAGACCACACCCTTTGGATCAGCATTTAATAGATCAGCTACCGCATTTCGATACCCAATAACTGCATCCTCAGCATTTTGCTCTGACGCTGTTGTTGTTCCCCGATTAGATGATGCTTGAGTAATTGCATCTGCAATCGCCTGACCAACTGAAGTTGGCACCTGTGATCCACCTGGACCATCAAAAAAAGCGATCCCAGTTTTAAGGGAGGGAAAATCCTGCCGCACTCGCTCCACCTGATAAACCATGGCTAAACCCTAACTCTTATTTAATTGCATTACTACTGGGCAAGGCGTGCTTTAACCATCGCCTGCAGCAGCTTCTCATCTACCTGCCAATCATTTGGTATGGCAATTGTCTTTTTATTTACCTTATAGGGGGTAAGTCTTGGCGCAAACTTACTTATTACTTCAGTACTCCAAGGCGCTATTAAAATATAATTTTTAGTAACAGAGACTCCAAATACATACCTGCTATCCATCTTTAACATCGGCTGATTCCAAGCAATCACCAGCTCTAACTTTGGATACTTTTTGGTAATCGCCTTAAATACTCTCTTCACAGTTTTAACCTGATGCGGATTAATTGTTTTGTAGTACTGGGCCAAGGTAGTAAATCTTTTAGCAGATTTAGATCCCCTGCTATGCATAACTAAGGCGTTGGCATGGGCGGCAGAGAAGCCGTATTTATCACGCAGTAGCGCAATCTGCTCTGGATACTTAGCCCCCTTCACCTTTGCCATCACCGCAAACCAATAACTCATTGGCTTGCCATAACGCTTTTCTATCGCTGGAAAGGCAGCAGCCCGTCCTAGATCTTTAGCTGCCATAGCGAGATAGTAATCTAATTACTTAGAGATTAACGGGTGCTACTAAATACTTACTTAAATGAGCAGTTTAATTAAACTCGCTAACCTTAAACTGCATCTGCGCAATTATTTCCTTATTACTATCCTCAAGAAATGCAGCTCTTGCCTTTTCTATCGCCTCATCCTTTGATTTTGCACTGACCATAATCCCATCTTCATACTTGACCCTAACCTCATAATCTTGCTCATTAACGCTCACTTGGAGTTTTCCGCATCTACTACATAGGAGATACTTGAACCGTTGCCATAACCATTAACTGGATTAAGGCTGGGGTTATTATTTAGGTACTCACCCTGCAGCTGCTGGAGTGAGTAGTTGCTTTGGAAAATTAATAGGGCCAAGACTGTAGCCAGAAAAAGTAACCTATTCACGTGACAAGTCTATGATGGGTTAGCCCCTCATACGTTAATTTACGCTCAGTTTCTATCACCTATTTAGGCGACAAAGCAGTTTTTGAGCTTTAACCCTCTAGTTAAGATTGAAGGGTGATTCCCCTATACAAACACGCCCGTAAACTCTTTAAGAAGAGTGGCTTAACCCTGGCCGGGCTTAAGGCGAACACAATTGAATTATTTTCTAGGCGTGATCTAGTAATTATTATCTTCTTCACCATCTTAGGTCTTGGCGGCGTCTTTGCCGCCACATTAGTTACCGTAACCGCCCCAGATTCACAAGGTGCTGGTTATCTTGCAGCTACAGCATGTGATGCAGATGGCGTAACAATTGATAAGAGCGTGGTATTTAATTCAACTACAAAGCGGTACACAGTCACAACAATCAGCATAAGTGGAGTTGACCAAAGATATGATGCTAATGGAATTAATGGCTGTGGCGGTAAGACCCTTGAGTTAGCTATCCCAGTCAATGGTGTAACTACATACGCGACTTGGAATATTCCACCCTCAACTTTTGCAAACAACTCCTTTACTATTTCATCAGGTGCATCTTGCTCTAGATATGGCACCAACAGTGCGACTATAAGCATCGACAGCACATTATTAGATAAATTAGCACTTACTGTCACCGGACTTAGCACAAACTCTGCAATTGAATCTGATAATGATTTAGTAATTAGATACACCTTAGATGAGTCTGATTCATTCAGCGGTAGTGGAAATACTGTGTATGACTTGGCTGGTACTGCCCAGAATGCAAAAATTAAAGTAGTAAGTAATCATCCGGTGGGCACAGTTTGTAGCACTTCCAGCTGTGCAAGTAATGCACTTGGTACTCAAACTGTTGTATCTAGCTCTACCGACAGTGCAGGTAGTAGGTACCTACCAATTAGTGATGCCCAATACATAATCAGTAGCAGCACAAGTAGCCCGATAGACGCAGAATCTGTTTTTCTTTGGGTTTATCTAACAGATTTAGGTGTAATTTATGATGAGGTTGGACAAGAAAATATTGGATATAACTATGGATGGCATGACTCACAAATTGAACTTGTTAACAACACTACTTTAAAGTTTAGTGTATGGAGTAACAATAGTTCACCGCTATCAGTAACTGTTGATAGCACTATTAAAAATCAATGGCATTTAATTGGTTTTACATTATCTCCTATAACCTCTGGTACAAGTAGAACAATGACCGCTTATATTGATGGAGTTTCCGTCGGCTCTAAATCACTTACCTGGGAACGAAATCCCACAGCTGTTTGGCACGCAATTGGAGCATATGATGATACTAATCTTGGTAATGGAACCTTTGGAGATTTCAGATTTAATTCTTTTTATCAGTATAAAAAAGCTTTAAGCTCTACTGAGGTATTAAATTTATACACCTTAACTAAGGGTTGTAAGCGATGAGGAATTCACTGCTTAAAAAGTGCCTTAATCCTCTTGCTTTGCTAGGTAAGGAGCTTATTAACTTACTCTCCAAGCGTGATCTAGTAATTATTATCTTCTTCACCATCTTAGGTCTTGGCGGCGTCTTTGCCGCCACATTAGTCACCGTAACCGCACCTGATTCACAAGGCGCTGGTTACCTTGCAGCTACTACCTGTGATGAGAATGTAACTATAAGAGCTATAACAACATCAGATTCAGCCTCTGGGCAGATGAATGTTTCAACAATTGCATTAAGTGATGTTGACCAAAGATATGATGCTAATGGAATTAATGGTTGTGGTCTTAGGGGTTTAGAGTTAGCGCTTCGCGTCAATGGGGCTATGAGATACACATCGTGGTCGATACCAGTAGATAGCGGCAGCAATACCTTCACCTATGGAGGTGCTACAAGTAGTTATGGATATGCAGCTAATACCGTCATTACACCTTTTAATGTAAGTAGTTTGGATTATGTAGCAATTAGAGTCATACAGGTTACTTTAAGTGGCAGTTTAAACTTTGTAGATAATACCTACAAAATAAATTACACCGCAGATAACACCTTTGCATTAGGAACAAATGACTTCACAGTTGATCTATGGGCAAAGGTAAGTAGTTCTTCAGCAAATGCCACTTTTTATGATGCTGGTGGCGATGTTAACTCAGCAGGTGGCTTTGCTTTTTGGGTTGAAGCTGGAATTTTAAAACTACGTTATAACGGAACGGGCCATGACCTATCAGCTGCGTTTACATACGATAATGCTTGGCACCATTATGCAGCGGTGCGTAGTGGTACAAGTTATAAAATTTATGTTGATGGCATATTGGTGGCATCTGCAACCTATGCCTCATATGACATTGATCGAACTGCACCAGTAGTTGGGGCGCTATCAAACTTCCCATTAAATTATTCACTAATTGGTGAGATTAGAAATCTTCGAGTAGTAAAAGGCACTGCGCTTTGGACCAATACATTCACACCTCCTGTTGTACCCCTTGCAAATGTAAGCGGAACTGTTTTATTGCTCTTAGTACAAAATCCAACTAATCCAACCTATGATTCAAGTAATTATCATTGGGTACCGGCTAATACCTCAAAGTTACCAACCTATGTTGCGCCATAAATTAAGAAGGCCACTTTTGATACTGGCCACGCTGCGGGCTAACACAGTTGAATTATTCTCAAAGCGTGATCTAGTAATTATTATCTTCTTCACCATCTTAGGTCTTGGCGGCGTCT
>JAEMTE010000031.1 GCA_016462445.1 Candidatus Nanopelagicus sp.
CGCCCACGCAATCTTCTAGCAATAATACTTTGATCACCCTTTGCTTCAAGGTCAGCAATAATTATTGAAAGTGACTCGCGAACAATTCTGCCTCGATCAACCGCTAATCCAAGATCACCACGAAGTGCAAGACGAGCTTGATCTAATTCATAAAGTTCATCAGGGGATAGGTAGACAGTTATTTTCTCATCATGTTTTTCTCGCCCAGAGGGTGCTCGATCAAATGCATTAGCTCGCCGCCTTGGTGTGGTTCGAACATTATTTTTTTGATTAGCAGCTGCAACTGGCGCAGGTGTTATCTCTTCGGCATTCTCTCTCTGTGAGGGAACAGCACTTAATGTGGCGGTGTTTCTAAATAACTCATCTGCTCCTGGCAAAGTTACCCGACGACTCATTTAGCTCCTCCTCTTGCAATTAACTCTCTAGCTAGCCTTCGATATGAAGCAGAGCCGGTAGAACTACTTGCATAAGCTGTTACTGGAAGACCTGCCACAGTTGATTCGGAGAAGCGAACGGTGCGGGAGATGATGGTGTCAAAGACCTCATCTGGGAACTCTTTATCAATTAGCTCTAGCACCTCACGGGAGTGGCTAGTTTTCTTCTCAAACATCGTCGCCAAAATACCAAGGATCTCAAGCTCTGGATTGGTATTCTCTTTAATCTTTTGAATTGTCTTTTTAACAAGTGATAAACCAAGCACTGCAAAGTACTCACACTCCATTGGAATTATTACCCCATTTGAGGCGGTGAGAGCGTTAACTGTGAGTGTGCCAAGAGATGGTGAGCAATCAATTAAAATAACATCATACTTATCAAGTACTGGGGCTAATAATTTACGAAGCTTATGCTCCTTTGCAATTTCAGAGACAAATGCTGCCTCTGCCGCTGCTAGATCCTCATGACCTCTAATAAAATCAAGGCCAGGAACAGCTGATTTAAGAATGAAATCCTCAAGCTTTGCCTCAGCATCATTTAACAGGTACCAGATAGAGCCATACTGCTCACGCAGTGCTGCTCCTTTAATACCAAGACCGGTTGTCATAGATGCTTGAGAATCAAAATCAATTAATAAAACTCGCCTTCCAACCTCAGCAAGTGCAGCGCCTAAATTAATTGCAGTTGTTGTTTTACCAACTCCGCCCTTTTGATTAACAACTGAGATAACCCGGGCACTTCCTGCCTCAGGTGTTTTACTTGGCTCTGGAAAGTTACGTAGTTTTTTGCCCAATGCATCAGCGGTAGTTGCCAGGGCCTCCTCGCGAGGGGATGAGCGAAGTGGTTTAATTGTCGATTTAGCATTTAACCGAGAAGTCTTTAAAGCCTTTTTACCCATGCCCCGCAACCTACGGTGGGGCATGTGCAAAGGCAAGGATGTGGGCGGTATCTTTTGCGCATGTCGCAGGAAAATTTAACCACCACACCACTTGCTGCTGCCTCTATTACCGATGGCAGGGTGGCTGGTTTCTCTCTGCACCTGGCTAACTTTGATGGTCCATTTGATCTGCTGCTACAACTTATCTCTCGCCATAAGATGGATATCACCGAGATCGCACTGGGCGCGGTAACTGATGAGTTTATCTCCTATATAAAACAGCTAGAAAACAGTGAAAATGGCTGGGATTTAGATAAAACAACTGAGTTTTTAGTAGTTGCCGCCACCTTGTTAGATTTAAAAGCGGCAAAACTTCTGCCATCAGGTGAGGTAGATGATGAGGCGGATCTAGCTCTGCTTGAAGCAAGAGATCTTTTATTTGCCCGACTGCTGCAGTACCGAGCATTTAAAGAGATTGCCGCTATTTTTTCAGATCGGATTGAGCGGGAGGAGAGATCCTTTGCCAGATTAGTAGCCCTTGAGCCCCACTTTGCCCAACTGCTACCTGAGGTTTTAATTGGCGTGGGCGCCCAAAGATTTGCCGCTATTGCCAATCGAGTATTAACTCCAAAGACAACACCGATCTTTAGTATCGATCACCTACATCAACCTCTGGTAAGCGTAGCTGAGCAGGCGGCTAAGGTCGTGGAGCATCTGCGCCGTGCCGGCACGGTTACCTTTAGAGCATTAATCTCTGATGCTGACTCCACATTGGTAGTTGTAGCCCGCTTCCTATCCATTCTTGAGCTATACCGAGAGGGTGTTGTTAGATTTGAACAGATGATTTCGCTAGGGGAGTTACAGATAACCTGGACCGGTAGTGCATCGGGTGAGGTTAGAGTAAGTGATGAGTTTGATATACCGGTACAAACAATAGATGAGGCCGATAATGTCTGAAGTAGAACTACAGCGTTGCTTAGAGGCGATCTTAATGGTGGTTGATGAGCCTGTTTCTGAGCTTGTTTTGGCCCAAATCATTGAAGTGCCAACCGATGAGATCACCGCAGCTCTTATCTCACTTGCTGCTAAGTATGAGAGTGAGCAACATGGTTTTGAACTGCGCCAAGTATCAGGGGGCTGGCGTTACTACAGCCATCCTGAGATGAGTGCACTCGTGGAAAAGTTTGTATTAGATGGCCAGCAAGCCCGGCTTACTCAAGCAGCTCTTGAAACATTATCGGTTATTGCATACCGCCAGCCAGTCTCACGAGCTCGAGTATCTGCAATTCGGGGTGTAAATGTTGAGGCGGTAATGAAGACACTAGTCAATCGTGGATTGGTTGAGGAGGTTGGTGTTGAAGGGGAGTCTGGTGCATTTTTATATCAGACCACATCATTTTTCTTAGAGAAGTTAGGACTTAACTCCATCGCAGATCTACCAGCATTAGCCCCATTTCTGCCTGATATTGATGGTTTAGATGAGTTGCTCTCTACCTTAACTGAGTAAATAAGCTTTAAATCTAAAAGTTTCTTAAATACTTAATAAGCGCGCTAAACTTACGCGTGAGTAAAACTCGTTTAAATAAAATAATTGCCGATGCTGGCATTGCAAGCAGGCGAGCTGCTGATCAGTTAATTCTAGATGGCAGAGTAAGTGTTGATGGTGAGATCATTATTGAGCTAGGTGGTAAGTATGATCCGGAAATTAATGATGTTAAAGTCGATGGTGAGAGTTTAAAGATAAATAAGTCTAAGACTTACCTAGCCTTTCATAAACCAGCGGGCATTATTTCAACCATGTCAGATCCGGAAGGACGGGCAAACTTAGGAGATTACTTTAAGGATAGAAATGACCGGCTTTATCATGTTGGCAGATTAGATAAGGATTCTGAAGGATTAATCCTTTTAACCAATGATGGCGATCTTGCCCACCGGGCAACACATCCATCTTATGGACTTGAGAAACGTTATTTAGTTGAGGTGGAGGGGGAGTTTAATAAGCAGCTCTCAGATCAGCTGCTTCAGGGAGTTCGCCTTGAAGATGGCCTGGCCAGAGCGATCAAGGTTGTCCATGTCAGAGCGGTTAGTAAGAACCATCATTGGGTTGAGATCACAATCCATGAGGGCAGGTATCACATCATTAGAAGGCTGATTGAGTCCCTAGGGCTTAAGGTGCTGCGCTTGATCCGATTAGATTTTGGGCCGATCAACCTAGGAGATATGAAAGCTGGGCGTCATCGGGTCTTAAATTCACAAGAGTTGGCAAATCTCTTTACCCTTTTAAAGTTAAGTAAATAAACCGATTTTCGTATAAGCGATATATCGATAAATCTATAATCATCATACCATCAGAAAACCTATTTATCGACTTTTGTGGGCGCTATATCTGGGAGATAAATCAATAAGTAGATATTTCACTTCAAAGGGTAAAAATCTATTTCTCTACTAATCGTTTTTTGCAATATCAATTTCCTAATAAAGCGACATCTAGATTTAATGATTTAACCTCAATCACCAACTACATGTGAGTCGGTACTATTGCTAAATGCGTGTGCGTGGAATTAGGGGAGCAACCCAATTAGAGCAGGACTCTGCCTCTCAGATGGTTGATGAGGTAAGTCAGCTGCTGACCGAAATGCTCTCTAGTAATGGTGTTAAAACTGAGGATCTAATCTCAATCATCCTCACCTCAACACCGGACCTAGTCTCTGAGTTTCCAGCGGTCGCTGCCCGAAAGATTGGCTTAGGGAGTGTGCCGCTTTTATGCTCAGTTGAGATCGATGTTAAAGGATCACTGCCTAGAGTAGTTAGAGTCTTAATGCACGCCCACCTAGATAAGGATCTGGCCGATATAAAGCATATTTACCTTAAAGGCGCCATTGCTCTGCGTAAAGATCTTGCGCAATAGCAATGATTAGCTCAGCTCGTATCGTAGGGGCCGGTTTAATTGGTACATCAATTGGCTTAGCCCTTAAATCAGCATCGGTTGCAGTTCAGATGGTAGATAGCGACCCAGCAGCGGCCAAATTAGCAGCTGATTTAGTTAAAAGCGTTGATATTGCCCAGCCAGAGTTAATTATTGTTGCAGTACCAATTGAAGTAAATCAGAGAACAATTATTGAGCAATTAGATGCAAATCCAAACTCGATAGTTTGTGATTTAGCTAGTGTAAAGTCTAATCTTTTACTTAAGATAAAAGAGTTATCAGCGAATAGCAAAAACTTTGTTTCGCTACATCCAATGGCAGGACGAGAGATCAGTGGGGCAACTGGGGCAAGGGCAGATTTATTTGCTGGCCGGGCATGTATTGGAATTAGTGATGCTGATTTGTCTACAAAGGCTAAGCAGATCGCTGATCAATTGATCACCCTATGTGGGGCAACTGGGTATTGGATGAGTGCTTCAGAGCATGATGAGATTGTTGCAAAAATATCTCACCTGCCGCAAATATTAAGCTCTGCGTTAGCTGGGCAATTAATTGATATTGCAGAGAATAAATTAAATCTTGCAGGTCAAGGTTTGCGCGATATTACTAGATTAGCGCAGGCAGATTCTAATCTTTGGAGCCAAATATTACTAAGTAATAATCAAGCATTAACACCAGTGCTTGAGAGATTAATTAATGATCTACAAATTTTACAAAAAAGTATTGCAGCTAATAACTCTGCTTTAACTAAAGATTTTCTTAGTAAAGGCAAGGCGGGTAAAGATAAAATACCTGGTAAACATGGTGCAAAGGCCCGTGAGTATGAGTATCTGCCAGTTGTAATTGATGATAAACCAGGAGAGTTAGCTCGCATCTTTAATGAGTGCGCAAAGATTGCGGTAAACATAGAGGACTTATCAATTGAGCACTCACCTGGGCAGGAGACTGGCTTAATTACGCTAGCTCTTTCATCTACTGACTGCCAAAAACTTTCTGATCACTTAAATTCGGTTGGATTTAAGGTCCACCCAGTGAAAAATCGATAAATATCTTTACACACTAAAGATAGACTCACCTCATGTCTGCTTTAGTACTTGCCATAGATGGACCAAGTGGTTCTGGTAAATCATCGACGGCAAAGGCAATTGCACTTCGTGCTAATTGGAGTTACTTAGATACTGGCGCACTTTATCGGGCTGTGACATATCTTGCGCTAGAGAATAAAGTTGATAGCGAGTCGCAGGTGGTTGCAGTTTTAGAAAAAAGTGAGATTACCTTTGATACAAATCCGGCAGATCCAAAGATTTTAGTTGATGGCATCGATATCTCTGAGCCGATTCGATTTCAGCGAATAAATGATTTGGTAAGTCAGATTAGTGCGATGGCGGGTGTGCGTAAGATTTTGCTTGATCTGCAACGAAAATACATTGAAGAGGCCCCTATTGGCATTGTGGTTGAAGGCAGGGATATTGGCACAGTTGTGGCGCCAAACGCGCAACTTAAGATCTATTTACATGCAGATATCTCAGCTCGCACTAGCCGGCGTGAGAGTGAGATGAGTGAGAGTATTGGTGGGGAAAAGGTTGGTCAATCATTAGCAAATCGTGATCAAATTGATTCAACTAGAGCGATCTCACCCCTTACCCAAGCAGAAGATGCTGCGGTAATTGATTCCACAAGATTGTCATTGCAAGAGGTAACAGATCAGATTTGGAAGTGGCTTAAGCAGAGAAATTTATTGGGATTGCCAACAATTGCAGTTATTGGCCGGCCAAATGTTGGTAAATCTACGCTGGTAAATCGAATGATTGGCAGGCGTGAAGCAATTGTTGAGGACACCCCTGGTGTAACTCGTGATCGGGTTAAGTATGAGGCGGAGTGGAATGGGCGTAGATTTTTTCTAGTTGATACTGGCGGCTGGGAGGTAAAGCCTGAGGGGATCTCAGAGAAGATAACCGCCGGGGCTGAGGCGGCAATTGCTGAGGCTGATCTAATTATGTTTGTAGTCGATGCTCAAGTTGGTGCATTAGATGAGGATCAATCATTGGTTGATCTACTTCGCAAAAGTGGTAAGAAGGTAATTTTAGTTGGAAATAAAATTGATAATGCCGAGGATGAAGCAGATGGTTACGCACTTTGGAATCTTGGCTTAGGTGAGCCACGATTTGTTTCCGCACTTCATGGCCGTGGCAGTGGTGATCTACTTGATCTACTTATCTCACAATTGCCAGAGGTTGGCAGTGAGCAGGTAGATGATGGTTATCGAAGAGTGGCATTAGTAGGCCGGCCAAATGTTGGTAAATCAAGTTTGTTAAATGTTTTAGCTGGGCAAACTCGAGCATTAGTAGATGATGCTGAAGGAACCACCAGAGATGCGGTGGATGAGTTAATTGAGTTTGGTGGATCTACTTGGAGATTTATCGACACCGCTGGAATTAGAAGGCGAGCTCATCAAGCAAGTGGAACTGATTACTACGCATCCCTTAGAACTCAGATCGCACTTGAACGAGCAGAGGTTGCTTTAGTTATCTTTGATGCCTCCCAGATTCTTACCGAGCAAGATATTCGAATTGTCAGCATGGCAGATGAGGCGGGTAAAGCTTTGGTTGTTG
>JAEMTE010000054.1 GCA_016462445.1 Candidatus Nanopelagicus sp.
TTTAATTATCCTTAACAAAGTTTTCACTAGTTGAGAAGGTTGCTGCCATATCGGTAAAGCGGGCAAAGTGAAGTTGGGCAGAAACAGTAATTGTTCTAGTTGGACCATTTCGGTGTTTTGCCACAATTAAATCAGCCTCACCTGATCTATTTTGTGAGTCATATAAATCTTCACGGTGTAGCAAGATAACCACATCTGCATCCTGCTCAATCGAACCAGACTCACGAAGATCTGAAAGCATTGGTTTCTTATCAGAGCGCTGCTCAGGGGAACGATTTAACTGAGAGATAGCAACAACTGGCACATTTAACTCTTTAGCTAATAACTTTAATTGGCGGGAGAACTCAGAGACCTCTTGTTGGCGATTTTCTACTCGCTTACCGCTAGTCATAAGCTGTAGATAATCGATCACAATTAACTTTAAGTTATGGCGCTGCTTAAGCCGGCGAGATTTTGCACGAATCTCCATTAGAGAAAGATTTGGTGAATCATCAATAAACATTGGAGCTTGTGAGATCTCACCCATTCGCCGTGCCATTCTTGACCACTCCTCCTCAGTTAAATTACCTGAGCGAATATTATTAAGTGGCACCCGCGCCTCTGCTGAGAGCATTCTCATTGTGATCTCAGAGCGGCTCATTTCCAGTGAGAAGATAACTGAGGTTTCACCTTTGTGAATTGATGCATACCTGGCAATATCTAAACCAAGTGTTGATTTACCAACTGCAGGACGAGCAGCAAGCACAATCATATTTCCAGGATGAAATCCATTTGTTAACGCATCTAAATCTTTAAATCCAGTTTTAACACCTTGACCAATTACACCTGCAGCTATTTTTTCTATCTCATCAAGTGCTGCTGGTAGTAACTGAGATAATTGAATGTAATCATCTGCCTCTCTTCTTTCAGTTACCGCAAAGACCTCAGCTTGTGCTTGATCAACTGCATCATCAACCTCACCCTCATCGGTGTAACCAAGTTGCACAATCTTTGTTCCGGCCTCAACAAGGCGGCGCATAATGGCGCGCTCTCTAATTATCTTTGCGTAGTAGCCAGCATTAGCAGCGGTTGGTACAGATGAGATTAAAGTGTGCAGGTATGGCGCACCACCTGCTCTTACTAAATCACCACGCTTTGTAAGCTCTGCTGAAACAGTTACTGGATCAGCTGGCTCACCTCTGCCATATAAATCAACAATTGCATCATAAATTAATTCATGTGCTGGGCGATAAAAATCTCGCTCCCGTAAAATTTCAACTACATCACTAATTGCATCTTTTGATAAGAGCATTCCACCTAAAACAGATTGTTCAGCAATTACATCTTGTGGAGGTGTGCGTTCAAACTCAGCAGTGCTATTACGGGCACGGCCTGCGTTATTTGGGAACTCTGCGATACTCATATAACAACTCTCCCATCTGCCACTGACAATCTAATAAAAGTATTTAAAATCAATCACTTAAGGCCTAGGAGCCAAAGATAATCTGGTAATTACTATTGAGTTAACCTATATAAGAAGCCTGTGGTTGAGCCTGTGTAGTACCTAACAAGATAGGTGGATAAGGGTGTGGGTAAATAGTTGATATTGGTGGATAAGTATTTTAATTAAACCAAATCAAGCGTAAAAATGGCGCTGCTGCTGTGGAGAAAGATTTATTTCTTTATCTCACTATTTGGTAAGCCAATAAAAAAGCCCCCCAATCTTTTGGAGGGCCTTTAAATAGTTAAATTACTTATCTGCCACCACACTGATTGGCACATTAGCTACTACTTGTGACTCAAGTGCAATCTTTAC
>JAEMTE010000017.1 GCA_016462445.1 Candidatus Nanopelagicus sp.
GCAACTGGTGCACAAGGACCAAAAGGAGATACGGGGACTGCTGCTTCAATTCAGTCAGTTAACTTAACTCAATGGACAATGTCTACTGCAACGCCAGGTGGCGGCTCTGAATCAAGTGGCTTCGGAACTCTTTTAGCCGGAAAGAAGTATTTCTTTTCGATTGTAATAAGCGGAAAGATGTTAACTAGCGTTTCTTCGTTTAGGACCGTTCCAGAATTAAAGTGTTCAGATAATTCTGCTTCGTTGAATTATGATTTTAGTTATGGATTTGCTCCTTCTTCAGACTCCACTGAAGATTACAACCGTGTATCTTTTTTCATTACTGGAACTGTTTCAATAGTTAATAACAGCAGTTTTTCAGTACTAGTTAAAGATGTATTAGGTTCTGGGAGATCAGTCACTCTGAATGGAAAAGCCTTCATTCATGAGGTTGGCTCAATTAACTAAATTTGGAGCGGGTGACGGTAATCGAAACCGCACAGCTAGCTTGGAAGGCTAGAACTCTACCATTGAGCTACACCCGCAGATTTGTTGCGTGATCTGCTACTTCAGTTGCCAAGTTTATCTTGGTTTGCCGTAGCAGGTCATACCTTAATACTTGGGTTAGGAGAAGGGAAAATCACCCTCTAGACTTTCAGCCTTCGGGGCGTAGCGTAGTGGCTAGCGCGCCTGCTTTGGGAGCAGGAGACCGTGGGTTCGAATCCCTCCGCCCCGACCAGATTACTTTCGTAAGGTAATAAAACTTAAGGGGATATTTAATTGAAGAGCGTTATTGAAAAACTCTCACCAACTCGGGTCAAGCTTTCAATTGAGGTTTCCTTTGATGAGCTCTCCCCACATATTGATGGGGCATATAAAACTTTAAGTGAGCGGATAAATATTCCAGGCTTTCGCAAGGGAAAAGTGCCCAGTGCGATGATTGATCAACGTGTTGGCCGGGGCGCAGTATTAGATGAGGCAATCAATGCAGCTCTTCCAACCTTCTACTCTCAAGCTGCTAAAGAAAATGATGTGTTAGTAATTGGCCGGCCAAATGTTGATATTACTGAGCTAAAGGATAAAGAGAAGCTCGCCTTTACTGTTGAGGTGGATGTGCGGCCAGAGTTAACACTTCCTAACTTTTCAGAGATTGAAATTAAGGTAGATGATGTGAAGGTGGCAGATGCTGATATTGATGAGCAGATTCAAAGCTTGCGCACTCGCTTTGGCACATTAACCACAGTTGAGAAAAGTGTAGCCACCGGTGATTTTGTCACAATTGATTTAGTTGCCACAAAAGATGGCGCAGCACTTGAAGGTGGAAGTGCTAATGATCTCTCTTATGAGGTTGGCTCCGCTTCAATGATTGATGGCTTAGATGAGGCACTTATTGGATTAGCAGCTGGAGGTAGTAAAAGTTTTGATACTGCATTAGTTGGAATGGCAGAGGGTGAGCAGGGAACGGTTAAGGTCAGTGTTAAGGCGGTTAAAGAACGTGAGCTGCCACCTATTGATGATGCCTTTGCAAAATTAGCATCTGAGTTTGAAACCTTAGCTGAGTTAAAAGCAGATTTATCTACCCGCTTAACCCGGCTTAAAGAGATGGAGCAGGGCGCGCAAGCAAGAGATCTACTTGTTGAGAAGTTAACTGCCATGGTTGAGATTCCATTACCTGCTGAAATTATTGAGGCAGAGGTTAATGAGCATTTAGAAAAAGAGGGCAGATTAGAAGATGATAAACATCGCGCTGAGGTTAATGAGGAGGTAAAGGCAACTATCTCCCGGGAGTTCTTACTAGATTCAATTGTTAAGGCAGAGTCTGTGGCTGTTAATGAATCTGAGTTAACTGAGTACTTGGTTCGGGCAGCAGCTCGGTATGGCATGAGCCCTGATCAATTTATTAAAGAGGTATCTGAGGCAGGTCAGGTAACAACAATGGTCGCTGAGGTAGCGCGGGCAAAAGCATTGGCGCAAGTTCTTGGTCGGGTAAAGGTTGTTGATAAATCTGGGAAAAAGGTAGATCTTGAGGCGCTGCGGCCACAAAACCCAGCTGCAGTTGAGGAGAAATAATCGCTTACGGCGAACAGCGCGCACGCTTAAACCGGGAAGCATTTTTGGCAAAAGATTGTTAAGGTCATGACAGTATTTATAACAAATCAAATGAGGAGATATCAGTGGAGCTAAGTAATACCCCACGCGCTGCAAGTAGTGGCGCAGGTGGATTAGATGATCAGGTTTATCAACGCTTACTAAAAGAGCGAATTATCTTCCTAGGTTCAGTAGTCGAAGATTCAATGGCAAATGCAATTTGTGCGCAGATGTTATTACTTGCAGCTGAGGATCCAGAGAAAGATATCTACCTTTATATCAACTCACCAGGTGGTTCAATCTCAGCTGGTATGGCAATTTATGACACGATGCAATATATAAAAAATGATGTGGCAACTGTTGCGATGGGACTTGCTGCATCTATGGGTCAATTTTTACTTTGTTCTGGAACTGCTGGTAAGCGATATGCACTTCCACATGCTCGAATCATGATGCACCAACCATCAGGTGGTATTGGTGGAACCGCATCTGATATAAAAATTCAAGCGGAGCAGATGAGTTTTACTAAGAAAAACATGGCAGATTTAATTGCATTCCACACCGGACAAAAGGCAGAGACAATTACTGAGGATTCAGACCGTGATCGTTGGTTTAATGCCGAAGATGCTAAGAAGTATGGCTTTGTTGATCATGTTGTTAAATCAGCAGGGCAAGTATCAGGAAGTGGTGGTACCTCACGATGAAGTCAGATATCAATAAGATAAATGAGATTACCTCTCGTTATATTTTGCCAACAATTGAGGAGCGCACCAGCTACGGCTATAAGCGACTTGATCCTTATACAAAGTTATTTGAAGAGCGGATTATCTTCTTAGGCCAGGCAATTGATGACACTGTTGCAAATGATGTTATGGCGCAATTACTTACCTTAGAGTCAATGGATCCAGATCGTGACATCATGATTTATATCAACTCACCTGGGGGATCATTTACGGCGCTAACTGCAATTTATGACACGATGCAATTTGTTCGACCAGATGTAATGACAATTTGTTTAGGACAAGCCGCATCCGCTGCTGCCGTCCTTCTTGCAGGTGGTGCTCCTGGTAAGCGATATGCGTTAGAGCATGCTCGAATTTTAATTCACCAACCATATTCTGAAGGTGGCGGACAAGGATCTGATATTGAGATTCAAGCAAAAGAAATTTTGCGAATGCGCACATTACTTGAAGAGATGTTGGCAAAGCACTCTAAGAAGAGTCAAGCAGATATTGCAAAAGATATTGAGCGGGACAAGATATTAACCTCAGCTGAGGCGGTTGAGTACGGTCTGATTGATCAAGTACTTGCAACCCGTAAAGCAAAGGCGAAGAGTTAATAATTTCGCCTATAAGCGAACAGATTAAAGGCTATTTTTCCTACCTAACTTATTACCTGCGCTCTACTCTTAATCCCTGACGAACAGGAGTAAATACAGTGAGCGCACGTATTGGTGAGAGTAGCGATCTACTTAAGTGTTCCTTCTGTGGCAAAACTCAAAAGCAGGTTAAGAAGTTAATTGCCGGTCCTGGTGTTTATATCTGTGATGAATGTATTGAGCTTTGTAATGAAATCATTATTGATGAATTAAATGAGACTAGCTCATTAGGGCTTGCAGAACTTCCAAAGCCAGCGGAAATATTTGAATTTTTAGATCAGTATGTAATTGGCCAGGATCAAGCTAAGAAATCATTATCGGTTGCAGTTTATAACCACTACAAGCGGGTGCAATCAGGAGATAGCCGGCGCGAGGATTCAGTTGAGCTATCAAAGAGTAATATTTTAATCTTAGGTCCAACTGGTTGCGGAAAGACCTTACTTGCTCAAACCTTAGCCAGAATGCTTAATGTGCCATTTGCGATTGCAGATGCCACCGCCTTAACTGAGGCTGGTTATGTCGGTGAGGATGTTGAAAATATTCTGCTTAAACTTATTCAAGCAGCAGATTTTGATGTGAAAAAGGCCGAGACTGGAATTATCTATATTGATGAGATTGATAAGGTGGCTAGAAAATCTGAGAACCCATCAATTACCAGAGATGTATCTGGTGAGGGCGTGCAGCAAGCACTTCTTAAAATATTAGAGGGAACTACCGCATCTGTGCCACCACAAGGTGGGCGCAAGCATCCCCACCAGGAGTTTTTACAAATTGACACTACTAATATTTTATTTATTGTTGGTGGCGCCTTTGCAGGTCTTGAGAAGATTATTGAAAGCCGTAAAGGTAAAGCTGGTGTTGGCTTTAATGCAAAGCTACAAACTAGTGATGACATTGTTAAGACCGATATCTTTGGCGATGCGATGCCGGAGGATCTACTTAAGTTTGGCATGATCCCTGAGTTCATTGGGCGGCTACCAATTATGACTAGTGTTGAAAGTTTGGATCAAAAAGCGTTGATGCAGATATTAACTGAGCCAAAGAACGCCTTAGTTAAGCAGTATCAAAAATTATTTGATTTAGATGAGGTCGAACTTGAGTTCAGTAATGAAGCACTTGAGGTGGTGGCTGATCTTGCGATAAAGCGTGGAACTGGTGCTAGAGGACTTCGCGCAATTATGGAGGAGACGCTTTTATCTGTGATGTATGAAGTACCAAGCCGTAAAGATGTTGAGAAGGTAATCATTACGCCAGCGGTTGTGAAAAAAGAGGAAGCGCCAACTTATGTTCCTCGCAGTATTGGCTCAGCAAAGCGGGCGGCAAAGGGTGAGAAAAGTTCTGAGGAAAAAAGCGCCTAAGATCAACCCTTATGAGTGGTAAAAATAAGAAAGAGTTAGCCGCCACCTTCACCCCTGCCGAAATTGAGGCACCGCTATATAAGAAGTGGCAGGATGCTGGCTACTTTAAAGCGGATGCAAAATCAAAGAAAGCGCCATTCACAATAGTTATTCCACCACCAAATGTGACTGGCTCACTTCATATTGGCCACGCACTAGATCACACAATTCAAGATTTATTAATAAGAATGAAGCGGATGAAAGGTTTTGAAGCACTCTGGCTACCTGGTATGGATCACGCCGGTATTGCAACTCAAAATGTTGTAGAGAAACAATTAGCAAGTGAGGGTAAATCTCGTCATGATTTAGGACGAGATGCTTTTATTGAAAAGGTTTGGCAGTGGAAGGCTGAATCAGGAGGTGTGATCTTAGATCAGATGAAGCGCTTGGGAGATAGCGTTGATTGGGATCGGCAGGCCTTCACAATGGATGCAAATTTAAGTAAGGCTGTTTTAACAATCTTTAAAAAACTTTATGATAAAGAGTTAATTTATCGGGCCGAGCGAATTATCAATTGGTGCCCAAGGTGTTTGACCGCCCTCTCAGATATTGAGGTGGAGCACAAAGAAGATGTTGGTGAGTTTGTCTCTATTAAATATGGTGATGATGATTTAAATATCACTATTGCAACCACCAGAGCTGAGACGATGTTAGGTGATGGCGCAGTTGCAGTTAACCCAAATGATGATCGTTATAAGCACTTAGTTGGTAAAAAAGTTATGCTGCCATTAGTAGATCGCATGATTCCAATTATTGCCGATGAGTTAGTTGATCCAGATTTTGGAACTGGCGCAGTAAAAGTTACTGCAGCCCATGATCCAAATGACTTCCAGATGGCTATGCGTCATGGTGTTGAGATTGTTGTAATTATGAATGAGCACGGAGTGATGGCAGGTACTGGTACAAAATTTGATGGTATGGATCGCTTTGATGCCCGAAAAGCGGTAGTAGATGAGCTTAAGAAACAAGGAAGAGTTGTAGCAGAGAAGAAACCTTATCTTCATGCAGTTGGTCATTGCCAAAGATGTGAGACCACAGTTGAACCACGACTTTCAAAACAATGGTTTGTAAAGGTGGCACCACTTGCCAAAGCTGCATCCGATGCAGTTAGAGATGGTCGGGTAAAGATTGAGCCACAAGAGATGGCGCCAAGATACTTTGAGTGGGTAGATAACATGCATGATTGGTGTATCTCTCGCCAACTTTGGTGGGGACATCGGATTCCAGTTTTCTATGGACCAAATGATGAGGTTGTTGTTTGTGGGCCAGATGAAAAACCACCTGCTGGTTATACCCAAGATCCAGATGTATTAGATACCTGGTTCTCATCTGCGCTTTGGCCATTTTCAACCTTAGGTTGGCCAGAACAAAGTGATGATCTAAAGAAGTTTTATCCAACCTCAGTATTAGTTACTGGTTATGACATCCTATTTTTCTGGGTAGCCAGAATGATGATGATGGGATTATTTGCTATGGATGGCAAGCAACCATTTGATGTGATTGCACTACATGGTTTAGTTCGGGATCAATTTGGTAAAAAAATGAGTAAGAGCCGGGGTAATACCGTTGATCCAATTGAGTTTATGGATAAGTACGGCTCTGACGCGCTTCGATTTACTTTAGCAAGAGGTGCTAACCCGGGAACTGATCAAGCATTGGCTGAGGATTGGGTGGGCGGCTCTAGAAACTTTGCTACAAAGCTATGGAATGCCACCAGATTTGCCATGATAAATGGCGCAAGCGTTTCAGGTGCTATGCCAAAACGCTCTGAATTAAATGCAATAGATTCTTGGATCTTAACTAGATTAGATCAAACAATCACTGAGGCCGATGATTTATTTGAAAAGTTTGAGTTTGCTAAGGCATGTGAGTTAATTTATCACTTCACCTGGGATGATTTATGTGATTGGTATTTAGAGCTATCTAAATCAACATTTACTGCAGGTGGTGCTAATGCAGCGAAGAGCCAGCGAGTACTTGGTGAGGTATTAGATAAATTACTTAGATTGATGCATCCAGTGATGCCATTTATAACTGAGGAGCTCTGGTGCTCACTTACCGATGGGCAATCCTTAATGGTTGCAGATTGGCCAAAATCAGATCCATCATCACAGGATGTGAAATCTATTGAGCAAGTTACAAAGATGCAGGAGATTGTTACTGAGATTCGCCGGTTTAGAAATGATCAAGGGATAAAAAGTACAGCCAAGATCGCCGCCAAGTTCACCGGCTTAGAAAATGTTGGCTTAGCTGATTATGAGGGGGCACTTCGCAGTATTGTTAAATGTGATTTAACTGATGGTAATTTCACCGCTAAGACTCAAGTTGGTGAGGTAGTAATTGAGTTTGATCTAACTGGGGCGATTGATTTAGTAGCTGAGCGGGCTAGGTTAAGTAAGGATCTACAGATCGCCCAAAAAGATCGTGATACTGCAAAGGTTAAATTAGATAACCAAGGATTTATGGCAAAGGCACCTGCTGAAGTAGTTACTGAGATTAAAACTAGACTTGCGCAAACTACCGCTGATATTGATCTCTTAACCGCTTTGCTTGAAAAACTTCCAAAGTAATGAGTAACACAGATAACCAAGATCAGTTAGAGGTAATTGAGCAACTGCTTAATAAGAGGTGGCCAGAAAATATAATTGAGCCAACTCTGGATCGAATTGCTGCCTTAACCGACGCACTCGGCTCACCACATCTTTCCTATCCAACAATTCATATCGCCGGAACTAATGGCAAAACCACAACCGCTCGAATGATCGATCAATTATTAGCAGCCCTTGGTTATCGGGTTGGTCGCTACACCTCACCACATCTGCAATCTTTTACCGAGCGAATAAGTATTAAAGGTGCGCCAATTTCGCCAGATTTAATGATCGCTACCTATAACGACATCGCTCTTTACTTAGATTTAATTGACTCTGGCCAACTCAATCCCATCTCCTACTTTGAAGCACTTACTGCAATGGCATTTGTCGCCTTTGCTGAGTATCCAGTAGATATCGCGGTAATTGAGGCTGGTTTAGGTGGTCAGTGGGATGCTACCAATGTAGTTTCATCACAGGTTTCGGTAATGACACCAATTGGCTTTGATCATATGGAGTACTTAGGAAATACATTAACTGAGATTGCTCAAACAAAAGCTGGCATCTTTAAACCAGAATCAAATGTGGTTTTGGCTGCGCAAAGTAGTGAGGTTGCTAAAGTTTTAATGGCGCAGGTGGCAAAGGTTTCAGCAATTCCATTTCGAGAAGGTATTGAGTTTGCAGTTAAGAAAAGAGAGTTAGCAGTTGGTGGCCAATTGATCTCACTACAAGCTTTATATGGTGATGTTGATGATATTTACTTGCCACTTTATGGTGATCATCAAGCTGGTAATGCTGCGCTGGCGCTGGCATCGGTTGAGGCATTTGCTGGGGTTAAATTAGATGATGAGTTGGTAAAGGATGCATTTAGTAAGGTCACCTCTCCTGGTAGATGTGAGATTGTTTATCGAGATCCAACGGTAATTATTGATGCTGCGCATAATCCGCATGGGGCAAAAGCGATTGCTAGGACAATTAATTCCGAGTTTGATTTTGAGATGGTAGTTGGCGTAGTTGCGGTATTGGCAGAAAAAGATGCAGCGGGGGTGTTAGCTGAATTAGCCACCTGTGTTGATTACCTAATTGTTAGCCAGAGTCAATCAGCGCGTGCGATGAAATCTACCCAGTTAGCTAAGATTGCCACAGATTACTTCAAGCCTGAACAAATTGAGGTAATTGGTGATTTAACTGGTGCAATCACCTACGCACTTGAAAAAGTAACACTTACCAACCAGGTAAGTGAGGCGGTAAGTGCGGTTTTAATTACCGGCTCAGTAGTAACAGCTGGGGCGGCAAGGGAGATTATTAAAAGGTTAGGAGTGAAAAAATGAGAGTAATGGCTAGCGCAGTATTAATAATGGAGTCATTACTTATGGGCTTTGCTTTATTAATTGCTAAAGATGATGCCACTGCCACCGCTCTTTGGCTCGGTGGATTCCTAGCGATCGCCTTCATACTCAATGCTGGAGTTTTAAAACGCAAAGGTGGGTATTTGCTGGGAAGTATTTTGCAGCTTTGCCTAATTGGCTATGGCAGTGTGGTTACTCAAATGTATTTTATGGGCGCTTTATTTACCGCCCTTTGGATCGCAGCGATCTTACTTGGCCGCAGAGGTGAGGCGATTAAAGCAAAGTTGATTGCTGAGCGGGATAAGAAGGGGGCTAGCAACTTATAGTTTTCAGTCAGCGGCAAAAGTGCGTAGAATATGAAAGTGAGTACTGAGCAAACTTTGATTTTAATTAAACCAGATGGGGTTAAGCGTGGTTTGGTTGGTGAGGTAATTAATCGTATTGAAAAAAATGGTTACAAAGTTACTAACTTAAAGATGTTAACTGCAGATGCCTCCCTACTAACTCAGCACTACGCTGAGCATGAGGGCAAAGTATTTTATGAACCACTAATCGAGTTCATGGCATCAGGCCCGATTGTGGCAATAGTTGCCCAAGGTGATCGGGTAATTGAGGGATTTCGCAAGATGGCGGGGGCAACCGACCCAGCAAATGCAGAGGCTGGCACAATTCGTGGTGATTTAGCAGGTGAGCAAGGCGGTAAAGTTGTCCAGAATATTGTCCATGGTTCAGACTCTGTTGAGTCAGCAAACCGTGAGATAAAGATTTTTTTTGGTAATTAAGTTTTGATTAATCAAAAGAACTAAGAGGGGGAGCGCAATGGCTAAGGGATCAAATCGTATGTCTTGGGTTGGCCGTGATATGGCGGTTGATTTAGGAACAGCTAACACTTTAGTTTATGTGCGCGGTCGCGGAATTGTCTTAGATGAACCATCAGTAGTTGCAGTCAATCAAGATACTGGCGCAATTCTTGCAGTTGGAATTGAGGCAAAGCGAATGATTGGTAGAACTCCTGGAAACATTGTGGCAATTCGCCCACTTAAAGATGGTGTGATTGCAGATTTTGATACAACTGAGCGAATGCTTAAATACTTTATTCAAAAAGTTCACAAAAGGCGCTACCTAGCAAAGCCAAGAATTGTGGTTTGTGTGCCATCTGGAATTACTGGTGTGGAACAACGTGCGGTAAAAGATGCTGGATATGCCGCAGGTGCTCGTAAGGTTTACATTATTGAAGAGCCAATGGCCGCTGCAATTGGGGCAGATCTGCCAATTCATGAGCCAACTGGAAATATGGTTGTTGATATTGGTGGTGGAACCACTGAGGTTGCAGTCATCTCACTCGGTGGCATAGTTACCGCACTTTCAATTCGAGTAGGCGGAGATGAACTTGATCAAGCAATTATTAGTTGGGTCAAACGTGAGTTTTCATTGTTATTAGGTGAGCGCACCGCTGAAGAGATAAAGATGGCAATTGGTTCAGCCTTTCCACTTCCAGGAGAGCCAGATGCTGAGATTCGCGGTAGGGATTTAGCAACTGGATTGCCAAAAACTATTTTGGTTACCTCAGCTGATATTCGCAAAGCACTTGAGGAGCCGGTAAATGCGATTGTTAATGCTGTGAAAAGCACATTAGATAAGACACCACCTGAGCTTGCAAGTGATCTTATGGATCGCGGAATTGTTTTAACTGGGGGAGGGGCACTACTGCGCGGTTTAGATGAGAGATTACGTCATGAGACTGGGATGCCAATTCACATTACCGAGCGCCCACTACAAGCAGTGGTAGAAGGTTCAGGAAAATGTGTTGAAGAGTTTGAAGCCTTAGAGAAGGTTTTAATCTCTGAGCCTCGTCGTTAAATTAATTAACTTATAAGGGAGTTTATTTGTGGCAAAGGGCGGCGGTAATCGTTCGCGGCTCTTACTAGTTCTCCTACTAGTTTCATCCTTATTTTTAATCACCTTAGATCTGCGGGGTGTAAATGTTGCCAGCACTATCCGAGGTGGTGTGGCAACTGCTTTATCACCAGTTGAAAATCTATTTTCTAAGATATTTTCCCCATTTGGAAGATTCACCACAGATCTGCGCAACCTTGGTCAATCAAATAGCAAAATTGCAGATTTAACTAGTGAGATAAATAAATTAAAGGCAAAAGATATTGTTGACCAGGACATGATCGGTCAGTTAAATCAATTAAAAAATGTATTAGATCTAGCAGGTCGGGGTGGCTACAAGGTAGTTGCAGCCCGAGTTATTAATCGTGGCTCTGCTGCAACCTTTAAGCAAACAATTACTATTGATGTAGGTAGTAAAAATGGTGTTAGCAAAAATATGACAGTCATATCAGATAGTGGATTAGTTGGAGTAGTCAGATCAGTTACCAACAACAGCGCCATCGTCTTATTAATGAGTGATCCAACATTTAAAATTGGTGTCCGAATTGCTGGCACCCAAAGTATTGGCGTTATATCTGGCCAAGGTGGAAACAGTTATTTACTGCAATTATTAGATGCAACCGGTGAGATAAAAGTCGGTGATGCTCTAGTTGCCAGAGGTAGTTCAGGGGGCCGGCCATTTGTTCCTGGAGTTCCAGTTGGCATTGTGACAACTGTGCAGAGCAATGCATCATCAATTACACAAAATGCAGATGTGGTTGGAATAAGTGATTTAGGAAGCATTGGGGTAGTAGCGGTTGTAATTTCACCCCCAAATGATGATCCAAGAGATTCACTTGTGCCAAAGCCAAAACCAACAGTTACCGTATATGTGACTCCTACTCCAACTCCAACCCCTAGCAAGTAATTATGAGTCAACTTAGGGTATTAAATACCAGCATATTTTTATTTTTTGTATTTATCATTCAAGAGACGGTTATTGCCCGAATCCATTTTCCCTTTAATGGCTTCTCACTTTATATCGCAGCTCTAATGGTCTTGCTATCACTTGAAGATAGAGCAGGCTCACTAGTATTTGGTTTTATAGGCGGCTTGGTAATGGATCTATCTACCTCAGCTACTACTCCTTTTGGGCAGTGGGCACTTGCTATGACATTTATTGGTTACATATTCTCAGTCAATCGCGAAAGCCTTGGTGATTTTATCGATCGCCCCCTTCTCTTTGTACTCTTTGTCTGCGCATCTTCAGCAATTTCAATGGTCATATTTTTATTAATTGGAGTACTACTTGGTCAAGAAAATGGTCCTTTTCTGCGAAATATTTTATTGATCTTAGCTAATACATTTTGGACCTTCTTAATAATTCCAATTTTTTTGCCAGTAATTATCAGAATAAGAAAAATGTTACTTACTAATCGGGAAAGAGTATGAGTCAACGCTCTCGATTGAGTTTAATTATTTTTCAATCCCTAGTCTTTTCATTGTTATTTGCACTCTTTGGCCGACTTTTTTACCTACAAATATTAGCCAGTGATCAGTATCAAGATGCTGCAATTAGTATCCAAAGTCGAGATATTGTCACACCAGCTGTGCGGGGTGCAATAACCGATATTAATGGCCTACCTATGGTGGTTGATTTACCAGGATTAGTAGTCTCAATTGATCGAAGTACCTTAGATAAACAGCCAGATAAAGGCTTACTAGTACTGGTGCGAACTGCAAATTTATTTAATCTTCAATACAGCGATATTTATCAACGCACTAGATTATGTGGTGAGTTACCAAAAAATAATCGTGCTGGTTGCTGGAACGGAACTAGATATCAGCCGATTCCATTAGTGGGAGGAGCATCTCAAGATCTAGCACTTAAAATCATGGAGAATGCTGATCTTTACCCAGGTATTGAGGTTCAATCTGTACCAATTAGAAGCTACCCATCACTTGAGGGTGAGAATGTGGCACATGTATTAGGTTATGTGGGTTCAGTAACTGATGAGGATTTAAAAAATCAAGAGGAAGTTTTTTATCGAAATGAGGTAGTTGGTAAGACTGGAATTGAGAGTGTATATAACAAATACTTACGTGGCATACCTGGGGTGCGCACCGTACTAGTTAATCGTAAAGAGGTTGTAACTAAACAATCAAAAAATATTAAAGCAATTGCAGGTAATAACTTAATTACAAATATTGATGCAAAATTGCAGGCTGGAGCAGAGAGGGCATTAGAGGGAGCAGTCAAACGTGCTCGCGCCTCTGGCTATAAGGGAGATTCTGGCGCAGCTGTTGTACTTGAGATTAAAACTGGCCGGGTACTTGCTATGGCCTCTTATCCAACATATGACCCAGCAATCTGGCAAAAAGGTTTAACAGTTAAACAAGCTGAGGATTTATTTAGTGAGGAAAAAGGTGTACCAGCTCTTTCTAGACCATTGCAAGGTTTATTTGCACCTGCTTCAACCTTTAAATCAATTTCAGTTCTAGCTGCGGCTAATGCTGGTTATTCACTAGATGCTACTTATAACTGCCCAGCATCTGTTTTGGTTGGAAGTAGAGTCTTTAATAACTTTGATAGTAAAGCTGCCGGTAGGTTATCACTTGAGAAAGGTATAGCTATCTCATGTGACTCACTTTGGTATCAGATTGCATATGATGAGTGGGTTAGAGATGGTGGGCTAAAGCCAAAGACAAATACTAAGGATTACTTTTTTAACGCTGCTAACGCCTTTGGAATTGGAAAAATTACAGGAATTGATCTACCAACTGAGCTCTCTGGCAGATTACCTAATCGCCAGTGGAAGCAGAGTTGGTATGAACAAAATAAAGATTTTTACTGTAACTACAAGCAACGTGCACAAAAAAAGGATTTAACCCCTTATCTAATAGAGATTGCCCGAGAAAACTGTATTGATGGCAACAAGCTGCGCGCTGGAGATGCGGTTAACTTTTCAATTGGTCAGGGCGATACATTAGTTACACCACTAAGACTTGCTGAGATCTACGCTGCAATTGCAAATAATGGCACCTACTATAAACCGCAGGTGGCTCGAGCAGTTGTTGATGTAGATGGCAAGGTAGTAAAAGAGTTTAAGCCGGTCCTAGCTGAGACAGTTAAGGCTGAGCAAAGTACCTGGGATTTCCTGCACCGCGCACTTCGTTCAGTTGTTACCGGTGGCACCGCCACTGGATCATTTTCTGGATTTCCAGTTGCAGTAAGTGGAAAGACTGGAACAGCTCAGGTCTTTGGTAAAAATCCAAATGGTAGTGCTAAAGATGACACCTCTTGGTTTGCTTCATATGGACCAACTGAGAATCCGCAGTATGCGGTAGTGATGATGGTAAGTCAGGGTGGATTTGGTGCATCAACATCTGGTGTTGGAGTTCGAGATATTTATGCAACCTTATTTGGGGTAGTTGGTAATAAAGTTGATCCAACAAAGGCGGTATTTCCAAATGGTGTTCCCACTACTATCGCTAAGGTAGATTTAAAGCGGGCAGCAAGTGAGGTTGATTTAACTGGAATTAAAGTTGGCGGGGTGAAGTTAAAGTGAGTACAACGAGAAACTATCGCAGATCAAGCAGAGGTAATGATTTTAAGTATGATTTTTTACTTAATTTTGCAGTTGGTGGCTTATTAATAATCGGCACACTTTTAGTTTATGCCGGAACTCGTGATTGGTTTAAGTCCTCTGGATTAGATCCTGAGTATTACCTTAAGCGCCATACCTTAAATATTTTAATCGGGGCACTGCTTGCCTATGGAACTACGTTGATTGATTACCGCTTACTTAGGGCTTACACACCAATTGTTTGGGCAGCAGCGGTTCTTGGCTTAATAATTGTATTAATTCCAGGCCTTGGCTCAGAGGTTAATGGTTCAAAGGCCTGGATCTCATTACCAGGCGGCTTCCAATTACAACCTGCTGAGTTAGCAAAGATTGCAATTATTGTTGGTATTGCAATGATTTTATCTGATCGTGATCAAGTCGATAAGGATCCATCAGATCTTGATATTCTCAAGGTACTAGCACTTTCAGCGGTTCCAGTTTTATTAATTGTTCTTCAACCAGATTTAGGAACCGTCTTAATTATCTCTGCATCTATTTTGGCAATGATTGGCGCATCAGGTGCAAAACCTAGATGGGTAGTTGGTCTGCTATTACTTGCAGCAGCAGGTGGTTTTGTTGCAGTACAAAGTGGTGTAGTAAATGACTATCAGGTTGCAAGATTACAATCATTTGTTGATCCAACCTCAGATCCTCGAGCAACTGGTTATCAACTTCGCCAATCTAGAATTACGATTGGCTCAGGTGGATTTTTTGGTAAGGGTTTATTTAATGGGCCACAAACAAATGGGCGATTTGTGCCTGAGCAGCAAACTGACTTTATTTTTACGGTAGCGGGAGAGGAGATTGGTTTTCTTGGCTGTTCAGTTATTTTAGGGCTTTTTACCCTATTTTTTATCAGAGCTTTTTATATTTGCAACCGCAGTAGAGATTTATTTGGCAGGTTGGTATCTATTGGCGTAATTGCTTGGTTTGCCTTTCAAACATTTGAAAATATTGGTATGGCAATGGGACTTATGCCGATGACTGGAGTGCCGCTACCATTTTTGTCATATGGTGGATCATCTATGTTTGCTAATTTAATTGGGGTGGGACTGTTGCATAACATCCACTCTCGTAGCCATTAAACACGCTTAAATTAGGCTAAGTTGGCACATCAGGCAGGATCTGCGATACTTACTTCACGCAATCAGCGCGAGGATACAGAGCCTCAGCCGCGACAGCGTCGATATTTTTAGCATAATTAATAGGAATTAATTAAAAAGTATTGAAAGAGATACTGCAAAACTGCAGTAATTAAGATTTGAGAAGGATTTGATTTATATGGCCGATGAGCCTAAAGCACCACGTAAACGCGCTGCCAAAAAAGCGGTAGAGGGCGAAGAGAAGAAAACAAGTAAGAAGTCAGCAGCAATTCCCGTTCCATTATTTCAAGCAGCTCCTGCAACTAAAACTCCTAAGGTGATTAAAGCTGTTAAGAGTGAGAAGAGTGAATCAACTGATGAGGTTAAAAGCTCAGAGGGTGAAAGTGATGAGTTTCGCAGGCGCCGCCGCCGCGGCGGTAGAGGGCGCAGGCGTAATGGTAAAGAGATTGCAGAGGGTGCAGATAGTGAGCAAGTAGCAACTTTAGATGAGAGTGAAACAGCAGAGGCTGGTACCCATAAGCGCAGGCGCCGCCGCCGGGCTAAGGGTGAGGGTGTAACAGCTGGTGAAACTATTGAAGAGGATGGCGTACCAACTGTAGTTAAGGTGCGTGAGGCACGGGTAAGAGCGCCAAGGAGTGAGAGTAAGAGTTTTCCTAGACGTGATCGAAACAGATTTGATCGAGGCGATCGCGGTGATAGGCGAGAGCGTCGTGATTTCACACGCAAGCGTGGCAGCGTAATTACTGAGTCGGAGTTTTTAGCAAGACGTGAAGCGGTTGAGCGATCTATGTTAGTTCGCCAAATTGCAGATAGAACTCAGATTGCCATTATTGAAGATGATGTAATGGTTGAGCATTATGTAAATAGAAATAGCAATATTTCCTATGTTGGTAACGTCTATCTAGGTAAGGTACAAAATGTGCTGCCTTCGATGGAGGCTGCCTTCGTAGATATTGGTAAGGGTCGTAACGCAGTTTTATATGCTGGTGAGGTTAATTGGGATGCACTTGGCTTATCTGATACTCAACCACGAAAGATTGAACATGTATTAAAGAGTGGTCAATCAGTATTAGTTCAAGTAACTAAGGATCCAATTGGTCAAAAGGGTGCCAGATTAACTAGTCAGATCTCACTTCCTGGTCGCTACCTAGTTTATGTACCTGGTGGTGGCATGAGTGGAATATCTCGTCGCCTACCTGATAATGAACGAAACCGTTTAAAATCTATTTTGAAAAACTTAATTCCAGAGCAAGCTGGCGTAATTATTCGCACCGCTGCCGAAGGTGCCCCAGAGGCAGAGTTAGAGCGGGATGTAACTCGGCTTAAAGAGCAGTGGGATGAAATTGAGAAGAAGGTGAATAACTCAAGCACAGCTGCGCCATCACAACTTTATGGTGAGCCAGATCTAACTGTGCGAGTAATTCGAGATATCTTCAATGAGGATTTCAACAAGATGCTAGTTCAGGGAGATAAAGCTTGGAGTGATATTCAAGATTACATCAGCCATATCGCACCAGAGCTTGCTAGCAAGATTGAAAAATGGAGCGGTAGCAGAGATGTATTTGCGGAGAATCGAGTTGAGGAGCAGCTTGCAAAGGCATTTGATCGCAAGGTCTATCTCCCATCTGGTGGTTCATTAGTTATTGATCGCACCGAAGCGATGATTGTTATCGATGTTAACACCGGTAAATTTATTGGTAAGGGCGGAAATCTAGAGGAGACAGTTACCAAAAATAACCTAGAGGCGGCTGAGGAGATTGCTCGACAGCTTCGCCTGCGGGATATGGGCGGAATTATTGTGATCGACTTTATTGATATGACACTTGAGGCAAACCGTGAGTTGGTTTTGCGCAGATTAACTGAGTGCTTAGGGCGAGATCGCACTAAACATCAGGTTGCTGAAGTTACCTCACTTGGGCTTGTGCAGATGACCCGCAAGCGAGTTGGTCAGGGATTAATTGAGGCTTTCTCAACAACTTGTGAGAGTTGTGGCGGACGTGGAATTCATATTCATAGTGAGCCAGTAAATAAGGTATCACTTGAGAAGGATATGGAGCAGCGTTATGCAAAAACTAGCAAAGCATCAGCTGATGATGATTCAGATGATAGTGAAGATGATGAGATTGAACAGAGTTCAAACTCAATAGATAAATCATCGGATGAGGATGACTCAAATGATGATGAGATTGAAGTGGTAGCAACACCTAATCGTCGAAAAGGGCGCCGGGCTGTGAGTACTGGGGTCATTTCAACTAATTAATCGCTCGTATTTGACCAGGTGAGGATCAATCTCTACCCTTATCCACCTAGCCAGATTCCTATTAATTATTATTTGTAGATCAAGGCTAATAACTAGAAGGAGCACACGGTGTACGCGATTGTTAAAGCAGGCGGACGTCAAGAGAAGGTTTCAGTTGGTGAAACACTTGTCGTTGATCGTCTTGATGCTGCCGTTGGCGCATCGGTAACTTTCCCAGCTGTGCTTTTAGTAGATGGCGCAGATGTAACAGCTGATCCAAAAGCATTGGCATCTGTGAAGGTAACTGGTGAGGTATTAGCAGAACAAAAGGGACCAAAGATTGCCATTCTTCGTTACAAAAACAAGACTGGTTATCGCCGTCGCCAAGGATTTCGTTCTCAATTAACAAGAGTTAAAATAACTGGAATTAACAAGTAACTACTAACTAAGGCAGGTGAAAGCAGATGGCAAGTAAAAAGGGTGTCTCCTCCACACGTAATGGTCGCGACTCAAATGCTCAATACCTTGGCATCAAACGCTTTGCTGGACAGGTAGTTAAAGGTGGGGAGATTTTGGTTCGCCAACGCGGCACCTACTTCCACCCAGGAAAAAATGTTGGCATTGGAAAAGATGACACATTATTTGCGCTAGAAGGTGGCAGTGTTGAGTTCGGTCGCGCTCGCGGTCGTCGAGTAGTTAACATCGTTCCGGCCTCTTAAACCCAGCGGATATTTTTAATGTGGGTCCGCTAACTGCGGGCCCATTTTTTATTGATCTAGATATTTAGCGAAAGGAGTTCACATGGCAACCTTTGTTGATCGCGTAACTCTGCATGCTAGTGCTGGAAAAGGTGGAGATGGTTGCGTCTCTGTGCACCGAGAAAAATTTAAACCATTAGGTGGCCCAGATGGTGGCAATGGTGGCAGGGGTGGAGATGTAGTTTTAGTAGTAGATCCAGATGCAACCACACTTTTAGATTTTCACCACTCACCACATCGTAATTCAACTGATGGTAAAAAAGGTGCTGGAGATTTTAATAATGGTGCTGAGGGTAAAGATTTAATTCTCTCTGTTCCAAATGGCACAGTTGTTAAAGATGTTAATGGTGATGTAATTGCTGATTTAGTTGGCTTTGGTACCAGATTTATGGCAGCCCAAGGTGGTAAGGGTGGCTTAGGAAATGCTGGTCTTGCTAACTCAAAACGACGAGCACCAGGCTTTGCTCTATTAGGTGAGCCAGGTGATGGCCGGACATTATTTCTAGAGTTAAAAAGCGTTGCTGATATTGGTTTAGTTGGTTACCCAAGTGCGGGTAAATCCTCATTAATTGCAGCTATGTCTGCAGCTAGGCCAAAGATTGCTGATTATCCATTTACTACATTGGTACCAAACTTAGGAGTTGTGCAGGCGGGTGAAACTAGATTTACCGCAGCTGATGTACCAGGTTTAATACCAGGGGCAAGTCAAGGCAAAGGTTTAGGGCATGAGTTCTTGCGCCATATTGAGCGGTGCGCAGCATTAGTGCATGTTTTAGATTCTGCCACCTTAGAAAGTGATAGAGATCCAGTTAAGGATTTTGATATTATCGAAGAGGAGTTAAAAGAGTATGGCGGCTTATCTGATCGACCAAGAATTATTGCCTTAAATAAGATCGATCTGCCAGATGGTAAAGCGATGGCAGATATGGTGCAAAAAACTTTAGAGGCCCGTGGTTTTCCAGTATTTCAAGTATCTGCTGCTAGCCGCGAAGGTATGCAGGAGTTAATTTATGCAATGGCGCAGATAATTCAAAAGGTACGAAAAGCACAAAAAGAGGAACAGGTTACTCGGATTGTACTTAGGCCAATTGCAGTTGATGACGCTGGCTTTATTGTGACTGCAAATGATGATGGCACATTTAATGTAGTTGGTGATAAGCCACAGCGTTGGGTTATGCAAACAGATTTTGCAAACGCTGAAGCAATTGGTTATCTAGCAGATCGGCTTGCCTCATATGGTGTTGAGAAAGAGTTATTTAAGAAGGGTGCCAAGGCAGGTGATGAGGTAAGAATTGGTATAGGCGATGAGGCGGTTATCTTTGATTGGGAGCCAAGTATTGAAGCAGGGGCTGAGTTGTTAGCCGGAGGTCCTAGAGGAGAAGATCTTCGTCTTTCTACGCCATGGCGAATGGATCTACTAGAAGATGATATTGATCAACTAAGTGATGATGAGATTGAGATGCAATGGGAGTACAACACCGCAAATCCAAGAAATCCAAGAGTTGATGAAGATGTCCGTTAATTTAAGTAATACTAAAAGAATTGTTATAAAGGTCGGCTCATCAACACTTACTGGACAAGCTGGGGCTAATTTAGATCCAGCAGCAATTGATAAGTTAGTAGATGTAGTTGGAAAACTTAAAGCAGATGGCAAAGAGATAATCATCGTCTCATCAGGTGCTATTGCAGCAGGGCTTGCACCCCTTGGATTAACTGCTCGGCCAACTGATTTAACATCCCAGCAAGCAGCAGCTTCGGTTGGTCAAGGCTTACTTATGGCTAAATACACCCAATCATTTAACAGATTTAAAATCACTACCTCACAACTATTAATTACTTTAGATGATATTAATAAAGCAAATCATGTTGAAAATATTAAGGGAGTCTTAAACTCATTATTAAAGCAGGGTGTAGTACCAATTATTAATGAAAATGATACGGTTGGAACTGAGGAGATTAAGTTTGGGGATAATGATGGCTTAGCAGCACTTGTTACCAAGTTAATAAATGCAAATTTACTTGTACTAATCACCGATATTGATGGCTTATATGATGCAAACCCAACGCAGCAAGGGGCAAAAGCAATTAATCAGGTAGCAGATATTTCAAAGATTGATACTGCAACATTAGGTGGTGCTGGCTCAGCTGGGGTTGGCAGTGGTGGCATGGTGACAAAGATTGAAGCAGCAAAGGTAGTAACAAGTGCTGGAATTGGTATGGTGTTAACTAAGTTATCTGATCTAGATGATGCACTCTCTGGCGTGCAGGTAGGAACCTACTTTTTACCTAATTAACTCTTAAGGTTAGAGATTTCAAACAAAGCTTTTGCGGTATCAGACTCATGATCTGAATCAGTTGGATTATCACTTAGCTTAACAATCACAGTTCTTGTTGCTGGATTTATAAATACAAACTGACCATGCAATCCCAACATCAAACTTGTATTTGGATAAGGATGCCAAACTTGAGCGCCATAACCCCAATTACGATCTAATGTTGTAACTGGTGTTGTAAGTCGATTTAGCCAAGCCTTATCGATTACTCTATTTGGACCAGAATAACCACCATTTAGAAATAACATACCAACTTTGGCATAATCAATAGCTGATGCGTTAAAGCAGCAGAAGGTTTTTTCAGTTCCACCAATTCGATCCACATTCCAGGTCGCTTGGTACTTTGCGCCAACTACCTGCCATACATTTTTACTAAAGTAATCGGAGATTTTCTCACCGGTTACCTTCTTAATAATCATTCCCAGCATCTGAGTATCAACACTCATGTACTCAGATTTTGACCCCGGCTCAAATGCCATCTTTCGATTGTTTTTTAAAAACCACTCAATATCAGTTGATGCATACATCTGGGCAATCGCTAAGCCCCAACCAGTAGGTCCAGATGGATAGTTATCACTAACCCCTACACCAGCTTGCATATCAAGTAAATGCTTAATTGTTACTAAATCAAAAGTTGTGCCAGCCTTTAAATCTGGGAAGTAATCAACAAACTTATCGCTCTCTTTTATTTTGCCCTGCGATACTAATTGACCAATCATGATTGAGGTCATTGTTTTTCCAACTGAATAAGAAGGAAGTTGAGTACTTTGTGTTACACCATCTTTATACCATTCATAACTCATTACGCCATTTCTTATAACAATAAATGCATTGGTATCGGTTTTCTTTAAAAACTTATTAAATGAAAGAGATGTTCCCTGATACATAATCTCAGCCGGCATTTTCTCAGCGGAGACTGGTAGTGCTATCGGATTACTCGCTGGATCAATTACATGCCAGGGCATCAAAGTTGGAGTCTTTGAGGCGGGAGCTAATCCCAATTTAATAACTGAAATTGGCTCGGGGTAGTGAATCACTTTGGTTAGTACAAAGAGTGCAAGATATAAGAGCCCGAGTGAAATCACCGTATTACGAAGGATCCTAATTATCCGCATCACGGCTTTAGCATAATTGACCGTAGACTAACTCCTTATGAGTGACACCACCGTAATCTCTGATATCGCAATTGCTGCTCGCCTAGCTGCTCGCACACTAGCTATATCCTCAAATGAGGAGCGTAATAAAGTTTTAATAAATATTGCCAGTGAATTAGAGAAAAATCTAGATTTAATCTTAAAAGCAAATGAGATTGATATGGCAGCGGCAAAAAAAGCTGGTATTAACCAATCACTACAAGATCGCCTGCTTTTAAATGAGAAAAGGGTTAAGCAGATGGCAGATGCAGCTAGAGATATTGCAAAGCTGGCAGATCCATTAGGAAAAATCTTAGTTGAACGTAATCTTGAGAATGGCTTAAATCTTAAGCAAAAAACAGTTGCCTTTGGCGTAGTTGGAATAGTTTATGAAGCCAGGCCAAATGTCACAGTAGATGCGGCAGTAATATTAATTAAATCTGGTAACGCCGCCTTACTTCGTGGTTCATCCCAAGCTGCTGAAAGCAATAAGGTGCTAATTGATGTAATGAAAAAAGCATTCCTAGGCAGCTCAATCTCTAGTGAGGTAATTCAATTAGTTCCCGCCACCGACCGCACCACAGTTACCGCACTACTTACCGCCCGCGGCCTAGTTGATTTAGTAATTCCAAGGGGAAGTGCGGAGTTAATTAGGGCAGTTGTTGATGAGGCAACTGTGCCAACCATTGAAACCGGTGCTGGGGTATGCCATGTTTATGTTGATAAATCCGCAGATCTTGCAAAAGCGATACCAATTTTAATTAACTCAAAATGTGATCGTCCAAGTGTTTGTAATGCTGCTGAGACATTACTTGTTCACCAAAGCATTGCTGAACAATTTTTACCTCTTGCCTTAAAAGCATTATCACAGGCTGGGGTAGTGATTAATGCTGATGCAAAGAGCAAAGTGATAGCCGATAAGTTAGGTATCACCGCTAAATTAGCAACTGATAAATCCTATGCAACTGAGTATGGAACCCTTGAGATAAATCTGGCTCAAGTAAGTGATGTAGTTGGGGCAATTGAACATATTGCAAAATATGGAACAAACCACACCGAAGCGATTGTGGCAGAGGATAAAGATGTGATTACTACCTTTACTGCATTAAATGATTGCGCTGCAATTATGGTGAACGCCTCAACAAGATTTACTGATGGTGGGCAAATGGGATTTGGTGCTGAGATTGGAATTTCTAATCAAAAATTACACGCCCGCGGTCCAATGGGACTAGAGGCGATGACTACAACAACTTGGATTGTTAGCGGAAACGGGCAAATTCGCCAGTGAATTAACACCAGTTATACTCACCAATTATGGCCGCAATCTCCCGCGATGAAGTCGCAAACTTAGCCCGGTTAGCTCGAATAACTATGAGTGATGCCGAGTTAGATCATTTAGCAGGTGAGATGGATGTAATTTTAGGTGCGGTAGCTCGAGTGCAAGAGGTGGCAGGGGCAGATGTGCCAGCGACCTCTCATCCACTTGCAGTAAATAATGTAAGCCGTGAAGATGTTGTAACACCAAGCCTTACGCCAGCAGAAACATTATCTGGTGCACCTGCATCTGAGGATCAAAGGTTTAAAGTGCCACAGATATTAGGTGAAGAGTAAATGAGTATTAGAGACAACGCCTGGGCAATGGCGCATGCACTTGAAAAGAAAGAGATCAGCGCAGTTGAGTTAGCAAATCAACATTATGAGCAGATTGCATCGGTTGATAAAGATGTACATGCATTTTTATATTTAGATAAAGAGGGTGCACTTTCTCAAGCAAAAGAGGTTGATAAGAAGCGTGCCGCTGGTGAGAAGTTATCCCCATTAGCTGGTGTACCACTTGCACTTAAAGATGTAATGACGCAAAAAGGTGTGCCAACTACCTGTGGCTCTAAGATGCTTGAGGGATGGCGGCCGCCCTATGACTCAACTGTTGTTACAAAACTAAAGAGTGCTGGCATTGTTATTTTAGGCAAAACTAATATGGATGAGTTTGCAATGGGTTCATCAACTGAAAACTCTGCCTTTGGACCAACTCATAATCCTTGGGATCTAACTCGTATTCCTGGTGGTTCAGGTGGTGGCTCATCCGCATCACTTGCCGCATTTGAAGCACCACTTGCAATTGGTACAGATACTGGTGGATCAATTCGCCAACCTGCTGCAGTAACTGGAACTGTTGGAGTTAAGCCAACTTATGGCGGTGTTTCTCGTTATGGATTAGTTGCATTCTCATCCTCACTTGATCAAGCAGGTCCATGTGCAAGGACAGTTTTAGATGCAGCACTTTTGCACCAAGTAATCGCTGGGTTTGATCCAAAGGATTCCACCAGTATTAATCGAGCAGTACCAGATGTTGTAGCTGCTGCTAAAAAGAAAGATATTAAAGGTATGAAGATTGGTGTTGTTAAACAATTAGCTGGAGATGGCTATCAAAAGGGTGTGGAAAATAAGTTTAAAGAGGCGGTTGCTGAGTTAGTAAAACTAGGAGCTGAAATTATCGAAGTATCATGTCCAAACTTTGAGTACGCCTTAGCTGCCTACTATTTAATTGCGCCAAGTGAGTGCTCATCAAATCTTGCTCGATTTGATTCAATGCGATTTGGTTTACGCATTGGCGATGATGGAGTTAAAGGTGCTGAAGAGGTAATGAACTTAACAAGGCAGGCAGGGTTTGGGCGTGAGGTTAAACGGCGAATCATTCTAGGAACATACGCGCTTTCTTCTGGATATTACGATGCTTATTACGGCTCAGCGCAAAAGGTGCGCACATTAATCAAACGCGACTTTGATGCCGCCTTTGAAAAATGTGATGTATTAATTTCACCTACTGCGCCAACTACCGCATTTAAAATCGGCGAGAAGAGTAATGATCCGCTTGCGATGTATTTAAATGATATTGCCACAATTCCAGTAAATATGGCTGGTATTGGTGGGATGAGTCTGCCTTGTGGATTAGCTGAGGAAGATAATCTGCCGGTTGGTTTTCAAATTATGTCACCTGCGATGAAGGATGATCGGATGTATTTAGTTGGTGGAGCCCTTGAAGCAGCGCTACTTTCTAAATGGGGCAAACCTATATTAGATTTTGCGCCAAAGCTTGCAGGTTCGAAATGAGTTTAAATTACGATCAAGCAATTGAGAAGTATGAGCCAACACTTGGTCTTGAGGTTCATGTTGAGTTAAATACCAAATCAAAGATGTTTTGTGGATGTGCTACTGAGTTTGGGGCGCAGCCAAATACTCAAACCTGCCCAGTATGTCTTGGCTTGCCAGGTGCGCTACCAGTTGTTAATAAGAAGGCGATCGAAAGTAGCATATTGATTGGGTTAGCGCTTAACTGCTCGATTGCGCCATTTTCAAGATTTGCTAGAAAAAATTACTTTTATCCAGATATGCCAAAGAATTTTCAGACCTCTCAATA
>JAEMTE010000002.1 GCA_016462445.1 Candidatus Nanopelagicus sp.
CCTCACGAATAATTACATCTTGGGCAACATCGCACAGACGACGGGTTAGGTAACCAGAGTCTGCGGTACGAAGTGCGGTATCAGCCAAACCTTTACGTGCACCGTGAGTTGAGATGAAGTACTCAAGAACTGAAAGACCTTCACGGAAGTTTGATTTAATCGGACGAGGAATAATTTCACCCTTTGGGTTAGCTACAAGTCCGCGCATACCTGCAATTTGGCGAATCTGCATCATATTTCCACGAGCCCCTGAGTAAACCATCATCCAAACTGGATTAGTGCGAGGGAAGTTATCTTCCATCTCTTTAGCAACTTCGTTAGTTGCAAGTGTCCAGATCTCAATTAACTCTTGACGGCGCTCATCATCGGTAATCAATCCCTTTTCATACTGTGATTGAACCTTGTCAGCTTTTGTTTCATAACCTTCCAAGATTTCACGCTTACGTCCTGGGGTTACTACATCGTTAATAGAGATTGTTACACCAGCACGTGTTGCCCAGTAGAAACCAAGTGATTTAAGCGCATCAAGAGTTTGTGCAACTGTGACCTTGGCATAACCTTCAGCCAAATTATCAACAATTAAACCAAGAAGCTTCTTAGTTACATCGTAATCAACAAAGGCAAAATCAGCAGGTAATACCTCATTAAATAACGCACGACCTAATGTTGTCTTGCGAGTCTCGGCAACTCCACTCTTATCAATACGAAGATTGATCATCGCTTGTAGCGATAGTGAACCTTGATCAAATGCCATTACCGCTTCAGCAATAGATGAGAAACCACGGCCTTCACCTAATTGCTTCTCACGTAGTGAGGTTAGGAAGTAAAGACCAAGCACCATATCCTGAGTTGGAGATGTAATTGGCCGGCCAGATGCTGGAGATAAAATATTATTGCTAGAAAGCATTAATACTCTTGCCTCAGCTTGTGCTTCAGGAGATAGTGGTAAGTGAACAGCCATCTGATCACCGTCGAAGTCTGCGTTAAATGCAGTACAAACTAATGGGTGAATCTGAATAGCTTTTCCTTCAACTAATTGTGGTTCAAATGCTTGAATTCCAAGACGGTGCAGTGTTGGTGCCCGGTTTAGTAGTACTGGATGCTCAGCAATTACCTCTTCTAATACATCCCAAACAACTGGACGAGCACGCTCAACCATGCGCTTTGCAGATTTAATATTTTGCGCATGATTTAAATCAACCAAACGCTTCATTACAAATGGCTTAAACAACTCAAGTGCCATCTGCTTTGGCAGACCACACTGGTGCAACTTAAGTTGTGGACCAACCACAATTACTGAACGACCAGAGTAATCAACGCGCTTTCCAAGTAAGTTTTGACGGAAACGTCCCTGCTTACCTTTAAGCATGTCAGAAAGTGATTTAAGTGGACGATTTCCAGGTCCGGTAACTGGGCGGCCTCGACGACCGTTATCAAATAATGAGTCAACCGCTTCTTGCAACATACGCTTCTCATTATTAACAATAATCTCTGGCGCTCCTAAATCAGCAAGACGCTTTAGACGATTATTACGGTTAATAACCCGGCGATATAGATCATTTAGATCACTGGTCGCAAAGCGGCCACCATCTAGTTGAACCATCGGGCGAAGATCTGGTGGAATTACTGGAACGCAATCAAGCACCATTGATGCTGGCTTGTTACGGGTATTAAGGAATGAGTTAACAACCTTTAATCTCTTAATAGCACGGGTTTTCTTTTGGCCCTTACCAGTTTGAGATAACTCATTTAACTTATCAAACTCAGATTTTAGATCAAAGGTCTCAAGACGTGCTTTGATTGCAGATGCACCCATTGATCCTTTGAAGTAAACACCATAGCGATCACGAAGTTCGCGATATAAAGATTCATCTCCTTCAAGATCTTGAACCTTAAGATTCTTAAAACGATTCCAAACTGCATCATGGCGATCTAATTCACGTTGCGCGCGATCACGAATTGTTTTTAATTCACGCTCGCCAGCCTCGCGCACCTTACGGCGAGCATCAGCCTTAGCACCCTCATCCTCTAGATCTGCTAAATCAGATTCCATTTTTTTAGTGCGAGTATCTAATTCAAGATCACGGCGTGACTCAGTCTTCTTAAGCTCAGATAAGTACTTCTTCTCTAAAGTTGGCATATCTTCAGTGCGTGCCTCAGTATCAACCTCGGTGATCATGTATGCAGCAAAGTAAATTACTTTTTCTAAATCTTTTGGTGCAAGATCTAGTAGGTAACCAAGACGGCTTGGCACACCTTTGAAGTACCAGATATGAGTTACTGGAGCTGCAAGTTCAATATGTCCCATGCGCTCACGACGAACCTTGGCGCGAGTAACCTCAACACCGCACCGCTCGCAGATAATTCCTTTAAATCGAACCCGCTTGTACTTACCGCAATAACATTCCCAGTCACGAGTTGGTCCAAAGATCTTCTCATCAAATAGACCATCTTTTTCAGGCTTAAGTGTTCGGTAGTTAATTGTCTCTGGCTTTTTAACCTCACCAAATGACCACTCACGAATATTGTCGGTGGAGGCAAGACCGATTCTTAACTCATCAAAAAAGTTAACATCTAACATGGTTATCCTCTCCTCACACTTCTTCTACAGAGCTTGGTTCAACTCGGGATAAGTTGATACCTAATTCTTCAGCGGTTCTAAATACCTCTTCATCGGTATCACGCATTTCAATTGCCACACCCTCTGAAGAAAGTACTTCAACATTTAAGCAAAGTGATTGCATTTCCTTAACCAAAACCTTAAATGATTCAGGAATTCCTGGCTCTGGAATATTTTCACCCTTAACAATTGCCTCATAAACCTTAACTCGGCCTAAGACGTCATCAGATTTAATAGTTAGTAACTCTTGTAAGGTGTAAGCGGCGCCATATGCTTCAAGTGCCCAAACTTCCATCTCACCAAATCGCTGACCACCAAATTGTGCTTTTCCACCCAATGGTTGTTGCGTAATCATTGAGTAAGGACCGGTTGAACGTGCATGGATCTTGTCATCTACTAAATGGTGCAGCTTTAAGATATACATATAACCAACTGAGATAAGTTGTTTGTATGGCTCACCAGTTCGGCCATCAAATAATTGTGCTTTACCATCGGCGCCAACTAAGCGCATGCCATCTTTATTTGGCAGTGTTGAACCAAGTAATCCAGATAACTCTTCTTCTCTTGTTCCATCAAATACTGGGGTAGCTACCTTGGTATTTGCTGGCGCATCTGCATAACCGTTAGCACGAAGTGATTGCTGCCAATCAGCACTTCCTTCTAGCTTCCAACCAGATTTAGCAACCCAACCTAGGTGGGTTTCTAATACCTGACCAACATTCATACGTCCTGGCACACCAAGTGGATTTAATACAATATCTACTGGAGTTCCATCTTCTAGGAATGGCATATCTTCAACAGGTAAAATCTTTGAAATAACACCCTTGTTACCGTGACGGCCAGCAAGTTTGTCACCATCTTGAATTTTGCGCTTTTGTGCAACATAGACGCGAACAACTTGGTTAACACCAGCTGCTAATTCAAATCCCTCTTCAGAATCTTGAATGCTAACTCCGATGATCTTTCCAGATTCACCATGTGGCACCTTAAGTGAGGTATCGCGAACCTCGCGAGCCTTCTCACCAAAGATTGCGCGAAGTAAGCGCTCCTCCGGGGTTAATTCAGTCTCTCCCTTAGGGGTTACCTTTCCAACCAAAATATCTCCTGGCACAACATCTGCGCCAACGCGAATGATTCCGCGCTCATCAAGATCTGCTAATACCTCTTCAGAAACATTTGGAATATCACGAGTGATCTCCTCCGCTCCTAATTTAGTATCACGGGCATCTACTTCATACTCTTCAATGTGAATAGAGGTAAGCACATCATCTTGAACTAAGCGCTGCGAAAGAATAATCGCATCCTCATAGTTGTGGCCCTCCCATGACATAAATGCCACAAGTAGGTTTTTACCAAGTGCCATCTCACCCATCTCAGTGCTAGCGCCATCGGCAACTACCTGACCGGTCTCAATCTTCTCGCCCACTGAAACAACAACCTTTTGATTACGGCTAGTTCCTTGGTTTGAACGAACAAACTTCTCAACAAAGTATGACTCTGTTGTTCCATCATCATTTTTAACAGTTACCTCATCAGAGTTAACCTCGGTAACCACACCGGATTTGCGAGCAAGTAAAACATCGCCTGCATCAACGGCGGCACGAAACTCCATACCAGTTCCAACTAATGGTGCCTCTGCTCTAATTAATGGCACAGCTTGGCGCATCATATTTGCACCCATCAGCGCACGGTTAGCATCATCATGCTCTAAGAATGGAATCATTGCAGTTGCAACTGAAACCATCTGACGTGGTGACACATCCATGTAATCAACCTCAGATGCTTGAATATTTTCAACCTCACCACCGCGACGGCGAACTAATACTCGTGGCTCAGCAAAGTAATTATCATCAGTTAATGGTGCATTTGCTTGCGCAATAATGTGTTCATCTTCTTCATCAGCTGTTAAGTAATCGATGCGATCAGAAACCTTGCCATCAACAACTTTGCGATAAGGAGTTTCAATAAAACCAAATGGTGTAACACGTGCATATGTTGCAAGAGATCCAATCAGTCCAATGTTTGGACCCTCCGGTGTTTCAATTGGACACATACGACCGTAATGAGATGGGTGAACATCTCGAACCTCAAAGCCAGCTCTTTCGCGAGATAGACCGCCGGGTCCAAGGGCAGATAGACGACGCTTGTGTGTCATACCTGAAAGTGGATTTGTTTGATCCATAAATTGTGAAAGTTGTGATGTACCAAAGAACTCTTTAATAGATGCAACAACTGGACGGATATTGATCAGAGTTTGTGGGGTAATAGCTTCAACATCTTGTGTGGTCATGCGCTCGCGAACTACCCGCTCCATACGAGAAAGACCGGTGCGGACCTGGTTTTGAATTAACTCACCAACGGTACGAAGACGACGGTTACCAAAATGGTCAATATCATCAGTTTCAACGCGGACCTCTTTGCCGTACTCCATTAATGCATCACCCTTATGAAGTGATACTAAATAACGAATTGTTCCGACAATATCTTCAATAGTTAGTAGGCCACGGCTTAGATCTAACTCAAGACCTAACTTCTTATTAATCTTAAAACGACCAACCTTTGCTAGGTCATAACGCTTAGGATTGAAATAAAGATTCTCAATTAAGTTTTGAGCAGCTTCCTTAGTTGGTGGCTCACCTGGGCGAAGTTTGCGATAAATATCAAGCAAAGCCTCATCTTGGGTCTCAACATTATCTTTTTCTAAAGTTAAGCGGATTGATTCAAACTCACCAAATTGCTCAAGAATTTGCGCGCTGCTCCAGCCAAGTGCTTTTAAGAATACAGTTACTGATTGCTTACGCTTGCGATCGATTCGAACACCGACCATATCTTTCTTATCAACTTCAAACTCAAGCCATGCACCACGGCTTGGAATAATTTTTGTTGTGAAAATATCTTTATCAGATGTTTTTTCAATAGTGCGCTCAAAGTAAACACCGGGTGAGCGAACGATCTGAGAAACAACTACCCGCTCTGTTCCGTTAATTACAAATGTTCCGCGAGGTGTCATTAATGGGAAGTCACCCATGAAAACTGTCTGAGATTTAATTTCACCGGTGATGTTGTTGGTGAACTCTGCAGTTAAGAAAAGTGGAGCTGCATAAGTAATGTCGCGCTCTTTACACTCTGCGATTGTGTACTTAGGTTGTTCAAATCGATGGTCACGGAAAGAAAGTGACATTGATCCTTGGAAATCTTCAATTGGTGAGATCTCTTCAAAAATTTCCTCAAGTCCAGATTGCTTTGGAACTTCGCCACGATGAGATTTCTCTGCATCATTTAAGCGCGAGCGCCATGCTTCGTTACCGAGTAACCAATCAATACTTTCTAGTTGTAGCGAAAGTAGATTTGGAACCTCAAGTGGTTCACGAATCTTTGCGAATGAAACACGACGTGGAGCATGAGATTTAATTTTCGAAGCGGCCAAAGTTTCCTCCAGTTGTCAACTGCGTTAAACGCACGGCTACCGCTAGGTCATAGCCGCTATATGCTTGAGACCCTTTGGTTTATAAAAATGTGAAGGGGCAGAGTATCTAACCTCTACCCCTCCTGTCTAATTCAAATCTTTACTTGATAGTGACCTTTGCGCCAGCAGCCTCAAAAGCAGCTTTTGCCTTATCGGCAGTTGCCTTATCAGCCTTCTCCATAATTGTTGCTGGGGTAGCATCAACTAGATCCTTTGCCTCTTTTAGGCCCAGGCTGGAGTTAAGTACGCGTACCTCTTTGATAACTGCAATCTTCTGAGATCCAGCATCCTCAAGGATGATGGTGAACTCATCTTTAGCAGTATCAGCAGCACCAGCGGCAGCGCCAGAAGCAGCTGCGGCAGCAACAGGAGCAGCAGCTGTGACATCAAACTCAGTCTCAAATGCTTTAACAAACTCTGTTAGTTCAACCAAAGACATGTCTTTGAACTGACCTAATAGATCTACAGTATTTAGCTTTGCCATGTTCATTCCTTTTCTTCTAATCCCGACTCCAACTCTTGGTATGAGTACGGGGGTTGGGGGTCGGTTTAGTTTTCTGTGCTTTCAGCAGCAGGTGCTGCTTCGGCGACAACTTCAGGTGTTGCATCTTGTGCAACTGGGGCTTCGGTAGCAGCTTCAGCAACTGGTGTTACTTCAGCAACTACAGGAGCAACTTCAGTAACTACAGGAGCAACTGGGGCCGGAGCACCAGCTTCCATCTTGATGCGTAGTGCATCAAATGCGCGAGCAGCCTTTGACATAGATGCCTTCATTGCGCCAGCAATCTTGGCAAGGAGAACCTCACGAGACTCAAGATTTGCTAACTCCATGATTTCAGCAGTTGTTACCGCTTTGCCTTCAAAGATTCCACCTTTAATAATTAGTAGTGGATTATCTTTAGCGAAATCACGTAACGCTTTAGCAGCATCAATTGGGTCACCTTTAATAAATGCCACAGCAGATGGGCCAGCAAGCATCGCTGGATCTAGATCAACGCCCGCCTCTTTTGCTGCAATTTTAGTTAAGGTATTTTTTACTACGGAGTACTTGTTTTTAACACCAAGTGAGCGACGTAGTTGCTTTAAAAGAGTAGCTGACAGTCCGCGGTACTCAGTTAGTACAGTCGCATTTGCGCTACGGAAATCTTCAACGATCTCTGCAACAGCAGCAGTCTTTTCTGGGGTTGCCATTTGGCATCCTTTCTAAATAAGAAAAACCCCGGCGCATAAATGCACACGAGGTTATCGGTTACACCTATGCTGGTTGTTTTTCAACAATTACCTTTTAAAGATTTACTTTAAAAGACCTGCAGTCTTTGGTTTTCTGTCTTTCTAATTATTTTATTAATTAGCCTGACTGAATAAGCCAAGGGTAGGCGGTGAGGCCTACCCAAGTCAAAATTACTTATTTATTGGATCTGGGCTCCACCATCACGAGCAACTGAGGTATCAAGTTGGATTCCTGGGCTCATTGTGGAAGAAACAGTGGCTGATTTAATAAAGCGGCCCTTAGAGGATGATGGCTTAGCCCGCATTACCTCTTCAATTGCAGCGGCGTAATTCTCAGCTAATTGCTCAGCGGTAAATGAAACCTTACCAATTACAAAGTGCAGGTTTGCATTCTTATCAATACGGAACTCAATCTTTCCGCCTTTAATATCAGTAACTGCTTTAGCAACATTTGTTGTAACAGTTCCAGTCTTTGGGTTTGGCATCAAGCCGCGAGGTCCAAGAACTTTTCCAAGTCGACCAACCTTTCCCATTAATTCTGGGGTTGAAACAACTGCGTCATAATCAAGACGACCTTTTGAAACCTCATCAATTAATTCATCTGCGCCAACAATGTCAGCACCAGCAGCGCGTGCCTCTTCAGCTCGCTCACCACCTGCGAAAACTAATACGCGAGCAGTCTTACCAGTTCCATGTGGCAGGTTAACTGTGGAACGGATTGCTTGATCTGCTTTCTTAGGATCTACACCTAGAAATAATGCAATATCAACAGTTGCATCATATTTAACAGTTGAAGTCTCTTTTACTAACTTCATCGCCTCACCTGGCATATAAAGATTATCTTCTTTAATCTTCTCTGCGGCGGCCTTATATTTCTTACTGCGCTTCATTTCTTCTCCTCTTGGTTAATCTTGAAAGGGTTTTCAAGATTGGGGTTGTGGTATTTGCGAACCAGCGAGGTTCTCCCACATTTGCTATTAATTAGAGACAGTAATACCCATCGAACGAGCAGTACCGGCAATAATTCGGGAAGCCATCTCTAAGTCATTAGCATTTAGATCAACCATCTTTTGCTTGGCGATCTCTTCAACCTGTGACTTAGTTAGATTTGCAACCTTATCTTTGTGAGGGATCGCAGATCCCTTTTCAATTCCAGCAGCTTTTAGGATTAAACGTGATGCTGGTGGAGTTTTAGTAATAAATGTAAATGAGCGATCTTCGAAGACGGTGATCTCAACTGGGATGATGTTTCCTTTTTGACTCTCAGTTGCAGCGTTGTATGCCTTAACAAAGTCCATGATGTTCACACCATGTTGACCCAGCGCTGGACCTACAGGTGGTGCTGGTGTTGCAGCTCCTGCCTGAATCTGCAGCTTAATAAGTGCGGTTACCTTCTTCTTCGGTGCCATATTTTTTCCTTTTCTCTTCTAGTTAAATCTTCTGGACTTGATGGAATGAGAGTTCAACCGGAGTTTCCCGGCCAAAGATTGAAACCAAAACTTTTAACTTTGCTTGCTCTGGCATGATCTCAGAGATAGTTGCTGGCAAAGTAGCAAATGGACCATCCATAACAGTGATGGATTCACCAATTGCATAATCAATATCCTTCATATCAATCTTGCCATCCTTCTTAAGTGGGCGAGGAGCCAAGATGTTTTCAACCTCAGTAAGTGTTAATGGTGATGGATGATGAGCATTTCCTACGAAACCGGTAACGCCAGGTGTATTTCTAACACATGACCAAGACTCATCGGTTAACTCCATGCGAACTAATACATAACCTGGAAATACATTGCGCTTAACAACCTTGATTGCGCCATTCTTAAGTTCGCGAACCTCTTCCTCTGGTACTTCAATCTGAAAGATGAAATCCTCCATATTTAAAGATTGAATACGGTTTACTAAATTTCCTTTAACCTTCTTCTCATATCCAGCGTATGAGTGAACAACAAACCACTCACCAGGGGCGTTGCGAAGTGCGGTGCGAAACTCAGAGTTCTCATCATTTTCTTCAGTTGTAGATTCTTCAACTACATCCTCAATTACCGGAGCAATTACCTCTTCAACTACTGGCGCAGCTTCAGCCACGGCCAGCGCAGCCTCAAATGCATCCACTGGTGGATTGGCAGGCGTATCGATTGACATCATTTTTTCCTTTTCGCCTTAGCCAAATACCCAGAAAGTTATTTTGGTCAAAATTAAATCAAAGATTGAAACTACTAAAATAATAAAACTTACGAAAACTAATACCACTGCGGTGTAGGTAGTTAATTGATTTCGAGTTGGCCAAACAACCTTTGTTAACTCTGAAATAACTTGGCGATAGAACAGGGCAATGCGACCAAAGAACCCAGTTGATTCTTCAGTTGAGATGATCTCTTCGCTCATCTACCTATTCCTTCTCTCTTGTTAAATCTTTTTAAAACTACTTGCAGGGCAGGAGGGACTCGAACCCCCAACCGGCCGCTTTGGAGACGGCAACTCTAGCCAATTGAGCTACTGCCCTTTGTCCCGAATTAAGGCATGAAAAATCATGACCTAATACAAGCGCCGGGGGAGAAAGTGTAGATGAGGTGAAGGGGAAAGGTAAAACTGAGATAAATATGAAGCCACTTCTAGGCGTAGATGGCAGACTGTCCCCCCATGAGCGCATCTGAAAAACCTAGAGTTTCAAAGCGAATTGCTGCGATTGCAGAATCTGCAACTCTTGCAGTTGATAGCAAAGCAAAAGCATTAAAAGCTGCAGGCAGGCCAGTAATTGGTTTTGGCGCTGGTGAACCAGATTTTCCAACACCTGATTACATTGTTAATGCTGCAATTGAAGCAGCAAAGATTCCAGCTAACCACCGCTACACCCCAGTTGCAGGTCTTCCGGAGTTGCGTGAAGCAATTGTTAAAAAAACTAAACGCGATTCAAATTATGAGATAACAGTAGATCAGGTGTTAGTAACAAATGGCGGTAAGCAGGCTGTTAACCAAGCCTTTGCCACACTACTTGATCCAGGTGATGAGGTAATTGTGCCATCCCCGTACTGGACAACATATCCAGAGTGCATAAGCCTTGCCGGTGGAAAGATGATTGAAGTATTTGCTGATGAATCACAAAATTATTTAGTAACTATTGAACAGCTAGAAAAGGCTCGCACACCAAAAACTAAGATGCTGTTATTTTGTTCACCAATTAATCCAACTGGTGCGGTCTACTCACCAGAGCAGGTGAAAGAAATTGGCCAATGGGCACTTAAAAATAATTTGTGGGTATTAGCTGATGAGATCTATGAGCATTTACTTTATGATGGAGCAAAAGCGCCAAGTATCTGTGTTGCAGTTCCTGAGTTAGCAGATCACACAATTATCGTAAATGGTGTTGCTAAAACCTATGCTATGACTGGTTGGCGAGTGGGCTGGATGATTGGTCCTAAAGATATTATTAAAGCTGCAACAAATCTGCACTCTCACTCCACAGCGAATGTCGCAAATGTTTCTCAGCGAGCAGCAATAGCAGCACTTAATGGTGATCTATCTGCTGTGCATAAGATGGGTGAGGCATTTGATCGACGACGTAAATTAATTGTTAAGTTATTAAATGAAATCCCAGGAGTTATCTGCCCAACCCCAACTGGTGCTTTCTATGTTTATCCATCAGTTAAAGGTGTATTGGGCAAAGAAATTAGAGGAAAGCGCCCTAAAACATCTGCTGAGCTTGCAACTTTAATATTAGAAGAGGTTGAAGTGGCCGCAGTTCCTGGTGAAGCTTTTGGCCCATCTGGATACTTACGTTTTTCATATGCAACAAGTGATGAGGATATTGTTGAAGGAATTGGCAGGGTTAAGAAACTTCTTAGTGAAGCAATTTAGTTTAAATCTAACCCAACTAATTGCACCTCAGCTTGTAATTTAATTCCAAACTTCTCAAATACCTTAGCCCTAGCCATCTTTGCTAACTCAACAATGTCATTTGCAGTTGCATTGCCAGAGTTAGTTAATGCTAAAACATGTTTGCTAGAGATTTGAGCACCAGCTAATTTGTCGCCCTTAGTAACGCCAGCATGCTCCATAAGCCATGCAGCTGAGGTTTTAACCTTGCCATCTGTCTGAGGCCAGCGGGGAGCATCTGCTGGTAATTTTTCAGCAATCTCTTTACTTAAGATTGGATTGATAAAAAATGAACCAGCAGAGAGTATCTGTTGATCTTTTGTATCTATCAACATTCCCTTACTGCCTCTAAGTTCTAATACCGCTTTACGAACTGCAGCAACGGGGGCTTTGTCTCCTAAATTTACCGATAGATGTTTAGCAAGCTCAGCATAGGAAATTGGCAGTGACAGTTCACCTTTTCGCAATTGGAAGGTAACACTTAAAATTACATATCGGCCACTCTCTTCTTTAAAAATAGAGTTGCGGTAGGAGAAATTACACATTTGATTTGTAAAGGTGACTATCTCACTTTTCTTGCGATCAAAGACTCTTACCCTGGCAATAGTTTCACTTACCTCGTGTCCATATGCGCCAATGTTTTGAATTGGCGCTCCCCCAACAGTTCCAGGTATTCCACTTAATGATTCAAGATCTGCAAAACCTTTTTCAATTGTTAACTCTACAAACTTATCCCAATCCTCACCAGCGGATACTTCGATCATTCCGCCGCTGCAAGCATCGTAGTCAAGTGCGTTTCCTTTGCTTTCAACTCTAATCACAGTTCCGGCAAAGCCTGAATCACTTATTAATAAATTAGATCCGCCGCCTAAAATTAATACTTGCTCACCTGATTTATCTGCAGCCTTAACAAACTCAATTAACTCATCCTCATTATGAGCATGCACAATCTTTTGAGCAGGTCCGCCAACTCTAAGTGTTGTGAAGTTTGATAATGATTCCATTACCTAAGCCTACCTGCGAGGTGAGAGGATCTCATTTTTTCCTCTAAACCGATCTAAAATTCTCTGATAATTCTTGCGAGAATTTTTATCCCGATAATCTGGATCAGTATCGTAGTAACCGTGGTGTCGGCCTTGCTCAAGAGGTAAGTCAATCTGCATTAACTTTCCACCGGCTGCTCTTATTACAAGTGATAACTCAAGATCAGCATTTCGATAATACTTAGCACTTGGATTAGCACCCCCTGCTTTTAATGCAAACGTACGATCAATAGCCATGAAGTAACTAAAAAGCACATCAACCTCACCAGCTCCTTTATCATCGGTGGTGCGCCACTCATCTTCTAAATTTACTAAGCCACCTTTCCAGCCAGCAGCTTGGTAGCCTGATCCAAGAGCAGAGAGTGTTTCTGGGATTGGATCCCCAGTAAATACAGTTGAAGGATCCATAATTACTAAGTAATCCTCAGTAAAAGTATTTAGAAAATGATTAATTACATTGCCCCAGCCAAGTGGGTTTTTTTCTTGGGTAATGCTGACCTGTTTTGAATTAAATAGATCCTCAGCAAGCCAATTACTCTTACCATTGGCATAAATGCTTACTGGAGTTTGAGTGTGTTTTGTAATGGAAGAAACACAGGTAATTAAGTCCTCGGTAAAGCCCTCTGCAATTAAGCAGATGCGAATTGACCCAGCCATTGGCGGGTGTTAATTAACGAGTTTCGCGGTGAAGTTGTGAAGATTTGCAACGTGGGCAAAACTTCTTTAGCTCTAGCCGATCTGGATCATTACGACGATTCTTGCGTGTGATGTAGTTGCGCTCTTTGCACTCAACACATGCCATTGTAATTTTTGGACGAACATCTGCACTTTTACTTGCCATGGTTGAGCTCCTAGCCTTGTAGTTAAATTAACTGTTGTTAATTTCTTTGGGTGAGATTACCTGACCTGCATCATTTACTGAAATTGATGCGTAATTCTCACCTTACTTCACATCTTTATTACTTGTAGCGGAGGCGGGATTTGAACCCACGACACAGCGATTATGAGCCGCTTGCTCTACCAAGCTGAGCTACCCCGCCAAGCTTTTAAATCTTTCAATATTTATTTGTTAATCGAGCCCCCTAACGGAATCGAACCGTTGACCTTTTCCTTACCATGGAAACACTCTACCAACTGAGCTAAGGGGGCGAAGTGCTGGCTAAGGATACAACCCACCTTTATTAAATACGAATTGAAGGCTTAATTACTTTAAGTAAGCCTTACTTGCAATCTCAATACGCCTATTTTTATAAGCCGATGATGCTCCAGTAACAAGATGTTCAAATGGATCACCAATTTTTATTAATTTACCTAATTGCTCACCATCATTGCCTTCAATAATTCTTATCGCACCAGCTTTAGAAATTTTCACATCTTTATGGGGTTTAACCATGCGGTAGGCAACAGTTATTAATTGAAGTGCTGAATAGACAGTTCCACGCCAGCCTCTACCAAAAATATCTTGGATCTTTAATCTAAATTTGATCCCAACCATCCCGCTTTCATCCTTATCAGGCTTACTTATCAACTCTTTAAAAATATTTGCAACCTCACCTGCGCCAACCGCGGCAGGAAGGGTTGCACAGTTTATAGATAGCTCTTCTCGTAGATTTGCATCAATCAATTTAGAAACATTAAGAGTGATCTGATTTAAATTAGATTGATCAACAGTTAGTGCCATTTTATTATCACCTGCCCAAGCCGCCCTTGCTGTCTGATTATCTGTTCCCCTAGTGTTGGGGATAAATAATGTTGGTATTTTTGCTGCTAACTCTTCATGCACACTGTTATATCCAGCAGCGCAGATGGCGGCATCAAATGCATTTAAGACATTTGCTAGTGGAAAATGTCGGATTACTTTTAGGTCAAGGCCGATAGGGGCGAGAATTTCACCAGTTGTCGTAACCGGTTCTTTAGTTAATACCACCTGCAACTGTGGCCAAGAGATTAACCCCTTTAAAGCTGCAGTCATTTTGGCATTTAAATCTGCCTCACCAATACCTAGTTGCACCAGGACTGCCGGCCGGTTTTTATCTAAGCCAATTAAATCTCTTGCTGCGTCTTTGCTTAAGGCAGTTTGTGGATTATAAATTGAGATTGGCTTAACTAAAACTGCATCTGATCTGCCTGATGTTGGTCCTTTGTCATAACTTTGACCATAATCACCTGGTGTAATAATTAAATCCATCATCTTTGATTGCAGATTTAATAAATACCGCTGTGATGTTTTTTGCCAGAAGCCTCTTCGTACCCAGACTAGTTTTACTTTTGGCCTAATGCTTTTTACTCCAATAATTCCTGGGTATGGCACCACGCCATCAAAGCTAATAATCTTTGCATTGGTTTCATCTATTAATGCAACGATCCGATCTCGTAAATATCTATCCCACTCAAATCTACCCATCCACTTTCGATCTCTTCCAGGCACATATTCAAAACCAACATCGGCAATTTTTGGTACCTCAACCACGCCAGATGCCATTGAAATGATTATTGGATTTGCAAAACTCTTTAATTCAGCAGCCACCGCACTTGCCCGCGTTAGATGCCCCATGCCGATTCCATTACTTGTCGCTAGAATAATGGTTGGCTTTTCCATGAAATAAGTATAACTACAACTAAGTTAGGCAGACCTGATGAATACCGCACTATTACTTGTGATTCTAGCTCTGCAGATATTTGCTATTTATTACTTGATTAGAACCGCTCGAAATCTTGGCTCTAAATCAACGCGCTACCACAAAGAGTTGATGGAAAATATAAATATGCTAAGAGCTAGCGATGGAAGTAATATTCTTAATCATCTTGCAGTTCCAAATACTAAAGAGTTTAGAAATATAAGTTGGGATCATGTAATCTCACTTACCAGCCACCCAGCAAGGTTTGCCACGCTCCACATTTCTTTAGATCAACTTCTAAATCAGCAATTGATTCCTAAAAAAATCTACCTAAATATTGCCCAATCAGATATATCAAAGTTGCCTACTAGAATTAAAGAATTAGAGTCTGGTGGAGTATTAAAGATTAATTCATGCTCTGATTTGGGGCCAGGCAAAAAGCTAATTCCAACTTTAAAATTAGAAGAGAACCTTCCTATTATCGTAGTTGATGATGACCTATTCTTTGAAACTGATTTAACTATGAAATTAATGGTTCAGCACCATCTTTCACCAAAAAATGTTGTTGCCAATAGAGTTCATAAAATTATCTTTGAGGCCAACGGCAGTATCGCCTCATATAGCAAGTGGATTAAAAACTACTCTTTATCAAATGGTCCAGCTTCAGATTTTTTCCCAACATCAGGTGCCGGCACACTTTATAAAAAAGAGTTTTTCCACCCAGATGTAATGGATGAAGAGAGCTATAAAGCCTTATCACTGCATACTGATGACCTATGGTGGTTTGTGCATAGTAAGCGAGCTGGAGTAATTACTAAGCGCATGGCTGGTTATAGCAAATTAGAGTTTATTGATGGAACTCAAGAGAATGGGTTGTGGAACACAGGAAATAAGGATCGAAATGATCCAAATTTAAAATCTTTGCTAAGTAAATACTCACTTTAATTTAACTGGTGGCGGGTGAAGGATTTGAACCTTCGAAGGCAGAGCCGGGGGATTTACAGTCCCCTCCCATTGGCCGCTCGGGCAACCCGCCAGGGATTGTTAAGCGTGGTGAAGTCTAAAGCCTAGACAGTTGTTATGCCAAAAGATCAATTATTTATCAGCGTAGCGCGCAATAAAGCGCACATGATCAGGATTTAACTCAGCAACGGTTCGCGCACCAAGTAATTTCATTGTTCTAGTAATTTGTGTGCGCATAATCTCTAATGTTTTATCAACACCAGGTTTTCCACCTGCCATTAAGCCATACAGATAAGCCCGACCAATCCATGTGAAATTCGCACCCGTTGCTAGAGCAGCGACAACATCGGAGCCATGCATAATTGCCGTATCAACATGAATCTCAGCCTTATTACCTACAGCTTTAACTACCTCAGGTAGTAAGTGAAGTGGTACAGGCGCACGATCTAGTTGGCGACCACCGTGGTTAGATAAAATTATTGCATCCGCACCTGCCTCAGCCGACATCAGCGCATCATCAACATTTTGGATACCTTTAACAACTAGATTGCCCTGCCATTGGCTACGAATCCACTTTAAATCTTCATATGTAACAGTTGGATCAAACATTGAATCTAGTAGCTCTGCCACTGTGCCGTTCCAAGAATCTAGGGATGCAAACTTAAGTGGATCTGTTGTTAGGAAGTTAATCCACCAGGCAGGACGCGGAATCGCATTTAAAATTGTCTTAACTGTTAGTGAGGGTGGAATAGTCATACCATTTCTAACATCACGCAACCTTGCACCTGCAACTGGAACATCAACTGTTAAAACTAAGGTATCGAAACCAGCAGCTCTGGCTCTATCAACTAGCGCCATACTGCGATCGCGGTCCTTCCACATATATAACTGAAACCAATTTCTCCCATTAGGTGCTGCTTTTGCAACATCCTCAATTGACCTTGTTCCCATAGTGGAGAGTGTGAAAGGAATTCCAGCATCTTGCGCCGCACACGCACCGGCATACTCACCCTCGGTTTGCATCATTCTGGTGAAGCCAGTTGGTGCAATTCCTAGTGGCATACTCATTTTCTTACCTAACATATTCACTGAAAGATCAACATCTTTAACATTAAGCAAAATCTTTGGTTGAAACTCTAATTTTTCATACGCATCACGTGCTCTAGTAAGACTTGACTCAGTATCAGCACCACCATCGGTGTAATCAAAAGGAGCTTGAGGTGTTCGCTTCTTTGCAATATCTCGTAAATCATAAATTGTTAATGCCCGCGATAATCTGCGCTTACGAGGGCTGAAGATTACTTTTCTAAACTTAAGTAATTGAGCAAGATCTTTTGGGCTGGGAATGCGGCGCTTAACCTTTATCTGGCTCACATGTCCCCTTCCAAGTTCAAACTTTATGAGAAATCCTCAGTGGATTTATTGGGTAAAGTATAGACATGGCTGACAGTAGTTTTGACATAGTCTCAAAGATTGATCAAATGGAGTTAGATAACGCCTTTAATCAGTGCGACCGAGAGATAGCAACTCGCTTTGACTTTAAAAACACTGGCACCAAGGTTGAGAAGACTGGAATCAAGGTATTAATTGAATCCGATACTGAGGAGCGGGCAAAGGCAGCTCTTGATGTATTTAAGGATAAGTTAATTAAACGAAATGTTTCACTTAAACACCTTGATGCTGGTGAACCACAGCTAAGTGGCAAAACTTACCGAATTAATTGTGAGTTCAAAGAGGGAATTACTACTGAGAATGCAAAGAAAATTGCTAAATTTCTTAAAGATAGTGGCCCTAAATCTATTAAAGCTCAGATCCAAGGTGATGAACTACGAGTTTCCAGTAAGAGTAGAGATGATCTGCAAACTGCAATAGCTCAAGTTAAAAAAGAGGTTTGGGATTTCGCAGTTCAGTTTACAAATTACCGCTAATTAATACATTTAGAAAAGGTGTAATTGAACCGTAACGGATCAGGTATTGCTTATGGCGCTGGGGCGTATGTTATTTGGGGATTACTCCCGCTTTACTGGCGAGCATTAGATAGAGCATCTGCCTTTGAAGTTGTTGCGCACAGAGCTATTTGGTCATTACTTGCATGTGCTGTACTTCTTGCCTACCAAAAACAATTAAGAGCTACTTTCAACTTAATTCGTAATGGAAGATCCTTCGCTCTTCTTGCCCTTACCTCTTTACTTTTATCACTTAACTGGGGAATTTATATTTGGGCAGTATCAGTAGATCGAGTTGTTGAAGCGGCACTGGGTTATTACATAACACCATTAGTTGCAGTTAGCTTTGGAGTGTTGATATTAAAAGAGAAACTACGCAAGTCACAAATTATCTCGGTAATACTTGCCACAGTTGGTGTGATTATTTTGACCGCCACCTACGGGCATGTGCCAGTCGTAGCACTGGGATTAGCACTTAGTTGGGGCTCCTATACATTATTTAAGAAACGTCTTAATGCTGGAGCACTTGAAACTTTATCGATTGAAACTTTGGTCGCATTTTTTCCGAACATCATTTTCCTGTTCTACTTACTTAATAAAAATGAGGCACAGTTTGGTCAAGATTTACCCTTCTCATTAGCCTTAGCATCCGCTGGCTTATTTACCGTAATACCACTGCTAATGTTTAATGCTGCAGCTACTAGATTGCCGTTAACAACTACTGGTCTACTCCAATACATCACGCCAAGTATTATGTTTTTGGTCGGGATCATTGTTTTTCATGAGCCGCTACCAATCTCAAAGGTAGTGGGATTTATCTTTATCTGGGCAGCACTAGCTTTTCTTGGAACTGACTTAGTTAAATCAAGCAGAGCGACTGACTAAGGAGTAAGTCAGATTTTTAAGCGCCTCTTTTGCTGGACAGTCTGGTAGATCTGCAAGTAAATCAATTGATTCATCTGCAACTTGTTGCAAATAGTTTTTTACCTGTTGTAAAACTTTATGACTCCGCAGTTGCTTAATAATAGCCGGTAACTCTTCATCACTAATTTTTGAGTTTAATTTAGATATTAGCTCTTTATCTTCTGGGTTATTTGCTTCAATGACATAAAGAGTAACTAGGGTTGGTATGCCTTCTCTTAAATCTGTACCAGGAGTTTTCCCAGAATCCATTTCACTACTTGCAATATCAATTAGATCATCTGATACCTGAAAAAGTAAGCCAACTTTCTCGCCATATTTAGTTAAAATATCTACAATCTCAGGCTTTGCACGAGCAAGAATTGCGCCAAGTCTGGCGCTAGTTCCGATCAATGATCCTGTCTTATCGCTAACTACTTTTAAGTAATGATCAATCTGTTTTAGCCCACCGCTTGCCCCTTGAGTTTCATTAATCTGACCGATTACTAATCTTTCAAAGGTCTTAGCTTGTAAGTGCACCGCTTCTTGCACAAATTCTGGTTTTAAATCTGCCAATAAATCTGAAGCTTTTGAAAACAAGTAATCTCCGGTGAGAATTGCAACTGCGTTACTCCATTTTTTATTAGCACTAGTAACACCACGACGCAGTACTGCATCATCCATAACATCATCGTGATACAAAGTTGCAAGGTGGGTTAGTTCACAAACTACAGCAGCTTTAATAATCTCATCAGTTTCTTCTATGCCGAACTTACCAGCTAATATGCTGAGTAAAGGGCGAAGTCGCTTACCACCAGCATTGATTAAGTGGCGTGAGGTCTCAACAACTAATGGGTACTCACCCTCTATATGGGTGCGAAGAAGTTTCTCTACTTTTTCCATATCAGAAATAAGTGATAGCTCAAGCTGCTTATCAAGATTAGGTATTCCTAATTTATTCATTATTTAACAAAATTGGCAAAATTACTGGCTGTGGTAAGGACTAATGAAGGTGCAATACCTAAAGCAATTGAAATTATCATTGAGGCAACTATTGAAACCTTGCTTTTAATTGATGGAATAATTACAGATACTGAATTATTAACTGGATCTGTAAAGAAAATCATAATAATGACTCTGATATAAAAGAAGGCAGCAATCGCACTTGCCAGTACACCAACTACAACCAATGAAATATTGCCACTTTTATAAGCGGCTGAAAATATTGCAAATTTACCAACAAAGCCTGCAGTTAATGGGATTCCAGCGAAACTCAGTAGCAAGAATGCAAAAGCTGCAGAAACTAATGGTGATTTTCTGCCCAAGCCAACCCAGCGATTTAAATCTGTTACCTCACCAGTTGAATCCCTAATTAAAGTAATAATGCCAAAAGCTGCAAGTGTGGCAAATCCATATGCAAATAAATAAAATAGTGAGGCAGCTAAGCCATCTTTATTTAAGGCAACTACACCAGATAGTAAAAATCCAGCATGAGCAATCGATGAATACGCAAGCATTCGTTTAACATCACGCTGAGCTATCGCAACTAATGAACCAAACAACATAGTAATAATTGCAATTACAGTGATTATTGGCCGCCACTGTGTTTGTGACTGAGCAAATCCAACATAGAAAATACGTAAGATCGCACCAAATGCAGCTACCTTTGTACAGGCAGCCATAAAGCCAGTTATTGGAGTTGGTGCACCTTGATAGACATCAGGTGTCCAGGAGTGAAATGGCACTGCACTAATTTTGAATAGTAAACCAACTGACACAAAGATAATTCCAATAAGTAGGAAAATATCATTCCCATTGCCTGCCGCTGCGCTAATTCCAGATAAGGAGATAGTTCCGGAGTATCCATATAGGAAGGCTGATCCAAATAAGAAAAATGCAGAGGAGTAGGCGCCTAGTAAAAAGTATTTAAGAGCCGCCTCTTGAGAAAGTAATCGTCGCCTGCGCGATAGACCGGCAAGTAAATAAAGTGGCAGTGAAAATACCTCTAGCGCAACAAATAATGTAATTAAGTCAGATGCAATTGTAAATAACATCATGCCGGCTACTGCAAATAAGAAAAGAGGGAATATTTCTGTTTGTTGGTTTTTTTGTTCTAATGCACTGCGCTCCTCAATAGAGCCTGGAATAGCGGAGGCCTGAGCGACAAAATTCTCCTGATCAGCGATTAATAAAACGGCAGCCAAAGATAGTAAAACAATAGTTGCTTGTAGGAATATGCCTGCTTTATCAATAGTTACTGAGTTAACCGCAGCCGTTAGTGATGATGAATCTCTAATTTGCCACAGCTGTTGTAAGGCTAATAAGAGCGAGCCGATACTAATTGTTAACTGAATAGCAGGACGGTGGGTCTTACCTAAGAATGCTTCAACTAGCACGCCAATCAATGCTCCTGCTAACACAATAAGAATTGGGGCAAGGAGTGAGTAAGTAAGTGATGGTGCAATTAGCATTACTTACCTACCTTTGCAGCTGGATCTGTAAAACCAGCTTTTGTAACAACTTTTTCAGCAGTTGGATTAATTAGATCTAATACCGGCTTTGGGTAAAAACCCATTACAACAATCACTAAAATTACTGGTGCGATTGCAATCTTCTCACGTAAACTCAAGTCAGTTAATTTCTCATTTCCATCAATAATGGGGCCATGTAGAGTTTTTTGAATTGGAATTAATATGTAAAGTGCAGCAAGCACTATTCCTAATGTTCCAATAACTGCTGCTACCGGATAACGAGTATATGTGCCAACTAATACTAGGAACTCGCTAACAAAACTAGATAGGCCCGGAAGTGCCAGGCTAGACATGCCAGCAATAAAAAATGTCCACGCCATTATTGGCGTGACTCTTTGCAAGCCACCGAAATCTGCAATTACAGAGGATCCTCTACGCATCATCATCCAGCCAGCAATTAAGAACAGAGCGGCGGTAGAAAATCCATGATTTACCATATACAAATTAGCACCTGACATACCTTGAGTAGTCATTGCAAAAATTCCCATTGTGATAAAACCAAAGTGGGATATGGAGGTAAATGCAATCAATCCTTTTATATCTCGCTGACCAATTGCCATAAAAGCGCCGTAAATAATTGAAATAACCGCCAAGGTAATTATTAATGGTGTAAATGTCTTACTGGCGTCAGGAAATAATTCAATACAAAAGCGGATCATTCCATAGGTTCCGACCTTATCCAGCACACCTAAAAGTAAGACGGATGTACCGGGTGATGCGGCCTTAGCAGCATCTGGTAACCAAGTATGAAATGGCCATAGCGGTGCTTTGATGGCAAATGCAATAAAGAAACCAAGAAATAAAAGATTCTCTGTTTTATTATCAATTTGTAGCGTAGCAAGTTTAGCCAAATCAAAGGTTGCACCAATTTGATTGCCAGCTATCACATAGACGCCAATAATTGAAGCAAGCATTAATAGGCCACCAAATAAGCTATAAAGCAGAAACTTCATCGCAGCAGCAGATTTATTTCCACTACCAAAGCCACCGATTAAAAAGTAAACTGGAATTAGCATCGCCTCAAAGAAAACATAGAATAGAAATAAGTCAGTGGCAGCAAAGACGCCAATCATCATTGTCTCTAAAATTAAAATTAGAATATAAAATACCTTAGCTCCCCATCTACCGCCATCTGCCTCTGGCCAAGTAGCAAGAACAACAATTGGAACTAAAATTGTTGAGAGCAAGATTAAAACTAATGAGATGCCATCAATACCGACTGCATAGTTAATGTTAAAAGATGAAATCCATGGATTACTCTGTACATATTGCATACCGGTGCTGGTTTTATCAAAACCAGTGGCAAGTGAGATTGAGATAATTGCTATAAGTGAGGTGGCAATAAAAGTAGCACGCTTAATTAATCCAGTACTCTTGCTTGGAATAGCGGCAATTAATAATGCACTAATTAATGGGAGTAACCCAATAACTGTTAATAAACTCATGCTGTAACCACCCAAATTGTAGTAACTAAAGCCAGGGCGCCAATTACCATCATTAAGGCGTAGCTTCTTACATAGCCAGTTTGCAAGGTACGAAGCCGCACACCAGCACTTAGTGAGGTAGCTGCAACTGATCTAACTAAACCATCAATTAATATGTAATCTAAGTTTAATAAAATCTTAATAAGTGATTGACCTGGGCGCATAAATACAGCTTCATTAAACTCATCTTGAAATAGATCTCGCCTTGCTGCTGATACTAATACTGAAACCTTCTCAGGTGCTTGGGCTACTTGGTCACCACGATATTTTAAAATCGCAACTGTTAATCCAATCATTACGGCAACTAAAGTCATCAATGAAACAATTATCGGTGGTAAAAACTCTTCAGCATGGTGCTCTTTAAGTGGATTAACAACTGGTTGTAGCCAATTAACTAAGCCATCACCCTTTGAAAAGATAAAGCCAGCTGCAATAGATCCTATTGAAAGTAATCCAATTGGAATTAACATCAATGCTGGACTCTCGGCTGGTTCATCTTTATGACCCCATCGTTCATTTCCAAAGAAGGTCAATATCACAACACGGGTCATATAAAAAGCAGTGATCACCGCGCCTAATAATGTAGCCATACCTAGTGCAATACCTTTTATGCCGCCGGCATTAAATGCAGTCTCAATAATTTTATCTTTGGAGTAAAAACCAGAAAATGGTGGCACGCCAATAATTGCTAAGTAACCAAGACCAAAGGTGAGCGCAGTAAATGGCATGAATTTTCCAATTCCACCAAACTTTCGCATGTTTACTTCATCCTTCATGCCGTGCATAACAGATCCTGCACCTAAGAACATACTTGCTTTAAAAAACCCATGAGTTAGTAAGTGCATAATTGCAAAGGCGTATCCAATTGGCCCTAAGCCAGTTGCCAAGATCATGTAGCCAATTTGAGACATAGTAGATGCGGCAAGTGCTTTCTTAATATCATCTTTTGCCATACCAATAACTGCACCGAACAACAGAGTAATTCCTCCAACAACTAAGACCATTAGTTGCGCGATTGGTGCTTCATCAAAAATAAAGTTAGAGCGAGTAATTAAATAGACACCAGCGGTTACCATGGTTGCAGCGTGAATTAATGCAGAAACTGGGGTGGGACCTGCCATTGCATCCCCAAGCCATGATTGCAATGGAAATTGTGCAGATTTACCACAAGCTGCAAGTAATAGCATTAAGCCAATCGCAGTTAGTTGTGTTGAAGATGCCTCGTCAGCATGCTCCTTAATTCCAGCAAATGAAACATCACCAAATGTTGCGAAGGCGATCATGATGGCAATTGATAAGCCAACATCACCAATTCGATTTGCAATAAATGCTTTCTTGGCTGCAGTTGCATAAGCTGGTTTTTGATTCCAGAATCCAATTAATAAATAGGAGGCAAGACCAACTCCCTCCCATCCAACATAAAGATTTAGATATGAATCGCCTAATACCAGCAATAGCATGGAGGCAATAAAAAAGTTTAAATAAGCAAAAAATCTTCGGCGATCATGATCGTGAGACATATAAGAGATTGAATAAACGTGAATTAATGTGCCAACTCCGGTAATCAAAAGCACAAAACAAATAGATAACTGATCAAGCATCAGTGAAGCATCAACATTAAGTGAGCCAACTGAAATCCAGGTGAAGATCTTTTGCGTTACCGCTCGATTCGCATCTGACCTGCCATGCATGGCAAAAAACTCAACTACGCCAATTGTGAAGGAGGAGGCAGAGACAATTGTGGCCAGCACATGACCCCAAGAGTTAGCACGCTTACCAGATAGGATCAAAATTGCAGAGCTAAATAATGGCAGCGCAATTAGCCAAAGTAAATTACTAGAAGTTGTCATTGCTTCAACAAACTTGCATCGTCGACAGATACAGAGCGGCGAGAACGATAAATTGTCACAATAATTGCAAGACCTACAACTACCTCACATGCTGCAACCACCATGGTAAAGAAGGCGACTACCTGACCATCTAGATTGCTATTAACCCGAGCAAAAGTAACAAAAGCAAGATTTGCCGCATTTAACATCAATTCAATACACATAAAAACCACAATTGCATTACGACGAACAACTACACCAACCGCACCAATTGTAAATAAAATTGCAGAAAGATAAAGATAATTAGCAATAGCCATTACTTATCCTCCTCTTCTTCGCGCAATTGAAAATTAGAACTTTCAATCATGTCACCGCGTGCCTCAAGTACTGCTGATATTGAGGTAGGTGCGGCTTTGCCAGTTGGCAATAGCGCTGGCACATCAACTGCGTTATGCAGTGCGTAGACGCCAGAGCCTGGAAGACCGGCGGCATCTTTTAATGAGCCTTTTCTAAATCTAGAGATCGATAGATCACGCTGCGTAAATTGAGATTTTGATTTTTGACTGTGTGCTAAAACCATTGCACCAAGGGCGGCAGTAATCAAAAGTGCGGAGACAACCTCAAAGGCAAATACATACTTAGTAAATAATTGTTCAGCCAATCCATTGGCATTACCACCAGAGTTTGCTGCTGCTAAACCATATATTTGCCGGCCAAAAGTTGCTCTAGAAATTAAAGAGATAAGTAGGCCACCAAAACCAACTGCTGACAGAATTGCAACAAGGCGTAGGCCTTTAATATTTTCTTCTAATGAATCAGATGAATCAACACCCACTAGCATTAAAATAAAAAGGAATAACATCATAACTGCTCCGGTATAAACCACTATCTGCACAATTCCTAAGAAAAGCGCATCTTGCGCAATATAAAAAATGGCTAGCGAGATCATCACCCAAGCTAGTAGTAGCGCAGAATGAACAGCTTTTTTCACTAGCAGCATACCTACTGCTGCTAACACTGAAAGTGGGGCAAGAAAGTAAAATAAAAATGATTCAGGTGTAGCAGTTTTACCAATATCTAATGCAAGATTAATCATTCTCTGCCACACCTTGAGATGGGTGCGAGGTAGTTACCTCGCCACGGTAGTAATTACCATCATCGGTATTTGGATACATCGGATGTGGTGGTGGCACCATGCCAGCACGTAGTGGACCAAGCAGATCATCTTTTTCAAAAATTAATTTTGCACGGGTGTCATCTGCTAACTCATACTCATTTGTCATGGTTAGTGCTCTGGTTGGACAGGCCTCAATACAAAGTCCACAAAAAATGCATCGTAAGTAATTGATCTGATAAACCTTGCCATACCTCTCACCTGGTGAAAATTGCTCACCCTCTTTATTGTCAGCTCCTTCAACATAAATTGCATCTGCTGGGCATGCCCAAGCACAAAGTTCGCAGCCAATACATTTCTCAAGTCCATCTGGGTGGCGGTTTAATTGATGGCGACCATGAAATCTTGGTGCTGTTTCCTCTTTAACCTCTGGATACTGCACAGTATTAACTTTTTTAAACATTGTTTTAAAAGTCACCCAAAATCCAAGCATCTGCTTACTAAAGCTAGCGCTCTCATGGTTAGTGATTGGGACTTTTGCCTCATTCGCTTTTGCCAAGCCAAACTCATCAGATCGTGGGATTAATTCATCAGCCATTTATTTGCTCCACTCTTGAGTTTTCAATTGTTGGTACTGGGAAATCTGGCTCTATTGAATTTGTCACCTTAGCTGCTTTAATTACCTTAGCTTTTTCTCGGTCTACTAAAGTTGTAACTGCTAGATAAAGCAAGACCATTGAAAATATAAAGGCAACAATTAAAATTCTTGGTGCCTCTTGTTGTGACATGACGCGAAGAGTTGAAACTACCATAATCCAAGCGAGTGAAAATGGAATTAATACCTTCCAGCCAAACTTCATAAATTGGTCATAGCGCAGACGAGGTAAGGTGCCGCGCAGCCAAACAAAGATAAAGAAAAACATTAAGACCTTTATAAAGAACCAAATTAAGGTGAACCAGCCACCTAACCACTGCTCGGTAAAACCAAGGCCAGGAAATGCGTGGTAGCCACCTAGGAATAGAGTGGTTGCAAGAGCGGAGACTGCAATAATATTTACATACTCAGATAAGAAAAAGAGTGCAAACTTTAGTGATGAGTATTCAGTATGGAATCCACCGACTAATTCACCCTCAGCCTCTGCTAAATCAAAAGGTGCTCGGTTTGTTTCACCAACCATTGATATTGAGTAAATAGCAAATGATGGGAAAAGTATTACCGCATACCACCATTGTTGCTGGGCAGCGACAATTTCAGATGTTGACATCGATCCAGAGTAAATAAATACTGCTACTAAAGATAATCCCATCGCTACCTCATATGAGATAACTTGTGCTGATGATCTAAGTCCACCAAGTAATGGGTAGGTAGATCCAGATGACCAACCAGCTAATACAATTCCGTAAACACCAACTGAAGCAATTGCAAGCACATAAAGCACACCTACTGATAGATCAGTAAGTTGCATCGCTGTTTTGCGCCCAAAGAAATTAACCTCTCCAGTTAGTGGAATTACTGCAAAAGCCATGAAGCAGGTAGTGGTGCTAATAATTGGAGCTAATACGAAAACAATTCGATCTGCTGCCTTTGGAATCAAATCCTCTTTTAGGGCAAGTTTTATACCATCTACTAGTGCTTGTAGCAGGCCAAATTTACCAACGCGGTTAGGGCCAATGCGTTGCTGCATTCTGGCTACAATTTTTCGCTCTCCCCAAACTGACATAATGGTTAAAACTACGCAGGTAGCAAAAATAATTAATCCTTTAAGAGCAATGATCCATCCTGGATCCTGGCCAATTAACTCTGCATTACTCATGCCTTAGCCACCTTAACTACTGAGTTGCTAACTACTCCTAAATTTCTTATTAGCTGGCTACTAAGTGAGTTACGAGGTAGCCATATAGAAGAATCTTCAATATCTGCAATCACACATGGCAAAGTTATTGCGCCATAATTATTTGAAACTCGAACTAAATCACTCTCTTTAACCCCAAGTTTGTTTGCCCTGCTACCACTAATAACTACAACAGATTTGCGAGCGGTACCAGCAAGATTGTCTTCACCATCTTGTAATGATCCCTTATCAAGTAGGTTGCGCCAAGATGAGAGAATCCCTTCCCCATCTGCAACTGCATTAACTGCCTTAGCAGGTGATGATTTCATTGCAATCTTTGGGCCATCCCAATTCCCAATTGAATCAAACTCAGCTCTTGCTGCCTTAACAGTTGTAAGTTTAATTGATCTACCAATTTCATCAGCAAGCATAGAAAGAATTCTGACATCACTGCGATTTAAAGATTGGCTAACTGCTGACTCAAAACTACGTGTATTACCTTGCCAATCAATAAATGAACCACTCTTTTCAACAACAGCTGCTACAGGTAAAACGACGGCTGCAATATCAGTGATATCACTTTGACGTATTTCAAGTGAAACCACAAACTTTTTAGCAAGTTTTATCTTTGCATCAGGTGCAATATCCATTGGGTCGATGCCACCTATTAATAAAGCTTGTAGATCAGAGTTAATCATTTCATCTGTGCTCATACCAACCTCAGTTGGTAGCGATGGTGTACCCCAAGCGGTGGCTATATCAACCCTGGCAGGTGCATCAGTTACTAAACGATTTCCTGGTAATAAATTAGGAGTAGCACCGGCTGCGATTGCGCCACACTCACCCGCTCTACGTGGTACCCAACCTAGTTTTGCACCACTTTGTTCAACTAATTTAGCAACAGCAGATAGACCACCTTCGGTTTCAACCAAACGCTCGCCCACTAAAACTACTGATTTACTACTTAGGCCAGACAAAGATGAGATCGCGGCTATTTCATTGCCAGCAGCACTCTTAATTAGCTTCGCTTTTAATTTTTCACTACCACGGCTTGCATACGGGGCGATACTTATAACTTTAATAGCCCGCTTATAAACCTGCTTGTAGATACGGAGGAAGATAATTGGTGACTCATCCTCTGGTTCAAAATTGATTAAGACAACCTGATCTGCTTTATCAATATCTTTATAGGTTGCAGTAAGTGCAGCTGCAGCAAAAAAATCTAACTCTTCACCGCTATGTCTGCGAGCACGGAAATCGATATTATTTGTACCAAGTGCTACACGGGCAAATTTACTGTAACCATAGGCATCTTCAACCGTTACCCGCCCACCAACTAAAACACCTGCTGATGTATTTTTTAAACCGGTGGCTGCAGCTGCAAGTGCCTCTGGCCAAGATGCCTCTTGTAATTGTCCAGCTGCATCTCTAATCATTGGTACGGTTATTCGATTCTTTGCTACCTCATACTTAAACGCCCATCTACCCTTATCGCAATTCCACTCCTCATTAACATCTGCATCATCACCAGCAAGCCTGCGCAATGTTTTACCGCGACGCACATCGGTACGCATTGAACAACCTGATGCACAGTGCTCACAAGCAGAGTTAGTTGAAACTAAATCAAATGGCCGGGCTCGAAAGCGATATGAGGTTCCAGTTAACGCACCAACTGGGCAGATCTGCACAGTATTTCCAGAGTAATAGGAATCAAATGGTTCATCCTCATAAATACCAACCTGTTGCAGAGCGCCTCGCTCATTTAATGTAATAAATGGATCTCCCGCAATTTGTTCAGAGAAGCGGGTGCAACGTGCACAAAGCACGCACCTTTCTCTATCTAATAAAACTTGAGAGGAGATTGCAATTGGTTTTTCAAAGGTGCGCTTTACACCCTCAAATCTAGATTCACTATGTCCTGCTGACATTGCTTGATTTTGTAATGGACACTCACCACCCTTATCGCAAACTGGGCAATCAAGTGGGTGATTAATTAATAACAACTCCATAATGCCTTTTTGGGCTTTATCAGCAACTGGTGAGGTTAATTGGGTCTTAACAATCATGCCTTTTTCAACTGGAATAGTGCAGGAGGCTTGTGGCTTTGGAAATGCTCGCCCATTAATTTCGATATCAACTAAACATTGACGACAAGCACCTGCTGGTTCAAGTAGTGGGTGATCACAAAATCTTGGAATTTGAATCCCTAGCTTTTCAGCAGCTCGGATAACTAATGTGCCTTTTGGGACAGTTATTTCAAAGCCATCAATTACACAGGTGATCATCTCAACTGCTACTTCCTGCTCAGTTCCTAACTCTTGAATACTCACTTAACACCTGCTGAAGAAAATAATGTTGCAGCCATTGGATCAAATGGACACTCTCCGGCGGTTAAGTGATCTAAATACTCCTGGCGGAAGTATTTAAGTGAGGAGATAATTGGACTTGCGGCGCCATCTGCTAACGCACAAAATGATCTACCCATAATATTGTCGCAAAGATCTAATAACTTATCTAAATCTGCTTCACTTCCTCGGCCAGCTTCTAAATCTTTAAGTACCTGTACTAACCACCAAGTTCCCTCACGACATGGTGTGCACTTGCCACAAGATTCATGTTTATAAAACTCAGTCCAGCGAAGTACTGCCCGTACCACACAGGTGGTCTCATCAAATATTTGCAGCGCTTTTGTACCGAGCATGGAACCAGCCGCAGCTACACTCTCATAATCAAGTGGTACATCTAGATGTTCATCAGTAAATATTGGCGTTGAAGATCCGCCTGGTGTCCAAAATTTTAATTTATGCCCACTTCTTACCCCACCAGATATTTCCAGTAACTCCCGTAAGGTAATTCCAAGTGGTGCCTCAAACTGACCAGGGTTATTTACATGGCCTGAGAGTGAGTAAAGGGTGAAGCCCTTGCTCTTTTCAGTTCCCATTGCAGTAAACCAAGCAACGCCCTTGTTTACAATCGCCGGTACTGATGCAACAGATTCAACATTATTAACCACAGTTGGTTTTGCATATAAGCCAGCAATTGCTGGAAATGGCGGGCGAAGACGTGGTTGACCGCGAAATCCTTCCAACGAATCAAGTAACGCAGTCTCTTCGCCACAAATATAAGCGCCAGCACCAACATGTAATACCAACTCTAGATCAAAACCTTTTCCTAAAATATTTTTACCTAGCAAACCTGCTGCATATGCATCTTCGATTGCTTGTTGAACTCTACGTACTACATGTGTCACTTCACCGCGAATATAAATAAAAGCATAATTTGCACGAATTGCATATGAACCAATAATTACGCCCTCAATTAATACATGTGGATTAGCCATCATCATTGGTGTGTCTTTACAAGTTCCCGGCTCTGACTCATCTGCATTAACAACAAAGTAATGTTCTTTATTATCGCCCTGCGGAATGAAGCCCCACTTACTGCCGGTTGGAAAACCTGCGCCACCGCGGCCACGCAGACCTGAATCTTTTACTAACTGAATTACCTCATCCGGTGCCATAGCCAGAGCTTTAGTAAGTGCGGTGTAACCACCATTGCGTTTATAACCTGCAATCGTAAATGAATCCGCCTCATCCCAATTAGCAGAAAGTACTGGAGTTAATTTACTCATGCCCCACCCTTTGCTTTCTTAAGTCCAAGCAGTGTTGGCTCACCAGCTTGCACACCTTCATTTGCTAAACCATCTGAGATACCAGCAAGAACTGCAGAGTTTTCTTTCCAACTGCGCAGAGTTTTAGGTCCACGAGTTGGTGCTGGTGGATTGCCATTTCTTGCTCCATCTACTAAATCCTTAACTGATTGCACGGTTTGGTTGTCATAAAACTCCCAATTAACCATAACAACTGGTGCGTAATCACATGCTGCGTTGCACTCGATATGTTCTACTGAAACCTTACCGTCATTAGTTACACCATCATTTTCAATTCCAAGATGCTCTTTAACTGCATCAAATATCATATCGCCACCCATTACTGCACATAAGGTATTAGTACATATACCAACATGGTATTGACCAACTGGCTTTGATTTATATTGGGTATAGAAGGTTGAAACTGCAGTTACCTCGGCAGTTGCAAGCTCTAGTTTTTTACCAATTAATTCAATTCCTTCATTAGTTACATACCCGTCAATAGATTGCACATAATGCAGTAGCGGCATAATTGCTGATCGCTTGCGTGGATAGCGAGTGATAATTGAATCCATAACTTTAATTTGCTCTGATGTAAATGCCATTAACGATCAACTCCGCCCATGACTGGGTCAATCGAGGCGACTGCAGCAATTACATCTGCAATCTGTCCACCTTCACACATTGCTGCGGTTGCTTGTAAGTTATTAAATGATGGATCACGGAAATGAACTCGGTAAGGACGAGTACCACCATCTGAAACTAAGTGCACACCCATCTCACCACGTGGTGATTCAACTGATGTATAAACCTGACCAACTGGAACTTTAAAACCTTCAGTAACTAATTTAAAGTGGTGAATCAACGCCTCCATTGACTCGCCCATAATCTCTCTAATGTGATTTAGTGAGTTACCCATTCCATCACCACCAACAGATAATTGGGATGGCCAAGCTATTTTCTTGTCGGCAACCATTACTGGCTCACCTTCTAATTTTTCTAACTTAACCACACATTGTTCAATAATTCTTAGTGATTGCTCAAGCTCTTGCATTCTGATTAAGAACCGACCATAAACATCACAGGTATCAGTGGTTGGGATATCAAATTGGTAATTCTCATAGCCACAATATGGTTGGGCTTTGCGTAGATCCCATGGCAAACCAGTTGCCCGAAGTACTGGACCGGTAATACCTAAGGTTGTACATCCTGCTAAATCTAAATAACCAATTCCTTGCGTACGTTTAATCCAAATCGAATTACCAATTAATAACTTTTCATTATCTTTAAAGTTATGGCGCAAATCTTTAATCGTTTCGCGAATTTTACCGAGCGCTTCTTTTGGTAGATCTTGCGCAAGACCACCTGGGCGAACATAAGCCATATTCATTCTAAGACCTGAGATCATTTCAAATATATCCAATACCTTCTCTCGCTCCCGAAATGCGAAGATCATTGGCGAAAGAGCGCCTAACTCAAGAGCACCAGTTCCCAGTGCAACCATGTGAGATGAGATGCGATTAAACTCCATCATCATTACCCGAATAACTGTTGCTCGCTCGGTTACATCATTAGTAATTCCTAATAACTTCTCTACTCCTAAACAGTAGGCGGTCTCATTAAATAATGGGGATAGATAATCCATTCTGGTTACAAAAGTTACGCCTTGCGTCCAGTTGCGGTACTCCGTATTTTTTTCGATTCCAGTATGTAAATAACCAATTCCACATCTAGTTTCAGTAACTGTTTCACCCTCAAGCTCTAAGACTAAGCGAAGCACACCATGAGTTGATGGGTGTTGTGGACCCATATTTAAAACTACTCGCTCCTCTTTAGTTGCACCTATCTCAGTAACTAATGAATCCCAGTCACCACCTGTTACAGAGTAAACCCGTCCCTCAGTAGTCTCCTGTGATGATGCGTATGGATCGGTAAAGGTTGACATTAATAACTCCGCCGTTGTGATGGTGCCGGCACAGTTGCCCCTTTGTATTCAATCTCAATGCCACCAAGTGGATAATCTTTTCGTTGCGGATGTCCTGGCCAATCATCTGGCATTAAAATTCGTGTAAGTCCTGGATGGTTGTCAAAGATAATTCCAAACATGTCAAAGGTTTCACGTTCATGCCAATTAAGTCCAGCCCACACCTCAACTAATGAAGGCAGGTGTGAATCTTTATCAGATACACAAACCTCTAATCTAATTTTTTGATTCCTAGTAATAGATAGTAAGGAGTAAACTGCGTGTAACTCACGGCCACTCTCTTCTGGATAATGCACACCACTTACTCCCATACACATCTCAAACTTAAGTTGATCGCGTAAAATCTTTGCAACATCAAATAACCGATCACGCTTAATAAATAATGTTAATTCCCCTCGATCAACGACTACCTTTTCAATTGCATCACTAAATAATGGATATGCCCGCTCTAAATCATCTGCTACTTGATCAAAATAACCACCAAATGGGCGCTGGGTTGAGCCAATATTTATGTTGGCATTTACTAAACCCCCAAAGCCTGAGGTATCGCCACTGCCTTGCACGCCAAACATTCCTTTTTCACTCATGCAAGCAATCCTTTTAACTGATGGGTTGGTTTTGCAGCGAGCGCAGCCGCCTCTACCTCTTTAATTATCTTCTCTCTATTTGGCCCTAGCTTCTCATTACCAATTTGCTCATGTAATTTTAGAATTGCATCCATCAACATCTCAGGACGCGGTGGACAACCTGGTAAGTAAATATCTACTGGGATTATGTGGTCAACGCCCTGCACAATTGCATAATTGTTAAACATGCCACCAGATGATGCACACGCTCCCATTGCAATGGTCCATTTAGGAGCTGCCATTTGATCATAAATCTGGCGCACAACTGGTGCCATCTTGTTGCTAACTCTGCCAGCAACAATCATTAAATCTGCCTGGCGAGGTGAAGCACGAAATACCTCCATACCAAATCTTGCTAAGTCATATCGCCCAGCACCGGCGGCCATCATTTCAATCGCGCAACACGCTAAACCAAATGTGGCAGGCCATAGTGAGTTCTTGCGCATATAGCCAGCAAGTTTTTCAACCGTCGTAAGTAAAAACCCACTTGGTAATTTTTCTTCTAAGCCCACAATTAATCCCATTCCAATCCACCACGGCGCCAAACATAGGCGTATGCAATAAATACAGTGCCAATAAATAAACCCATCTCAACTAAACCAAATAAGCCAAGTCGATCAAAGGAGACCGCCCATGGGTATAAAAAGACAATCTCAATATCAAAAACAATAAATAACATTGCCGTTAAAAAGTACTTTACAGGAAACCTGCCGCCGCCAGCAGCTTGTGGTGATGGCTCAATTCCACACTCGTAAGCATCTGACTTTGCGCGGTTATATCTTTTAGGTCCAGTAAGTGCTGCAGCCACAATTGAAATAAGAGCAAACCCAAAGCCAATTGCCCCAATCGCCAGGATTGGTACATATGGGTTAATTGAGGTATTCATACGGTCAAATCTTATTCTCAGGTGGCATGCACATTTGCCACTTACCCCTTATAGCCAATGTGAACTGCGACTATTCCGAAGGTTAAGTCCTGCCAAACTACAGATTTCCAGCCAACATCGCCCATTATGGCAGCTAGGCTTGTTTGATCTGGCCATGCTTTGATCGATTCCGCTAAATAGATATAAGCCTCTGGATTTCTACTCAATCTCTTTGCAATTGCAGGAAGTGCGGCCATTAAATAATTTAGATAGATTTTTTTGAAGATTAAATTAGCGGGATGAGAAAATTCTGCTACCACAATTCGTCCACCAGATTTTGTTACTCGTAGCGCATCTTTAAGTGCAGCACTTGTATCTGAAGTATTACGAAGACCAAATGAAATTGTTGTTACATCAAATGTATTTTCTGCAAATGGTAAATTTAATGCATCTGCTTTAACAAACTTAATATCACTATTTTTCTTGCGCCCTTGATCAAGCATGCCTTCTGAAAAGTCCAATGCAATTGCATCTGCGCCTTTATCAACTAGAGGGCGAGTAGAGGAGCCAGTGCCAGCTGCAATATCTAAAATCTTCATACCACTTTGTGGTTTAATGATCGAGGTCACATTGCGTCGCCAAGACTTAGTTCGACCAAAGCTAAGTAGGTCATTTAAAAAGTCATAGCGGTTGGCAACACCATCAAACATCTTGGCTACATCATCTGGATCTTTATTTAGATTGGCCCGTACCACACCCCTATTCTCTAAGGAGTAGGCTTTACAGACAAATCCAACAAATAGACAGGCGCATTTAATCATGTCGGTTTTAATTACTACTGAGATACTGGGAGAGCACCCGGTATTAACCTCGGTAAGTACTAAATTAGATTTAGCAACCGCTTGGGTTAGAAGCGGTGATGGGTTAATTGGTTTTGGTGAGTATAAAAGATTTGAAGTAAAAGGTGAGAATCGATTTAATGATGCTCGCACTTGGTGGAATCAACAATTATCTGAATTCATGATCAAAAACAATGTGCATGGCAGTGGGAGTGGACCAATCCTTTTTACCTCTTTTTCTTTTGACCCAAATCAACCTTCAATTCTGGTTATCCCTGAGATTATTCTGGGACAAAAAAATGGTAAGTCTTGGATTACTTGGGTAGGAAGTTCTAGCCAACCTGATTTATCAAAGGTTAATAACTCAGCTGTGAGTGGTCAGATTTTGTGGCAAGGTGGATCAATAAGTGAGCAGATGTGGCGTGAGCAGGTTGGTTTAGCAATTACTGCAATCAAATCTGGACAAATTGAAAAAATTGTCTTAGCAAGAGATATAACAGCGGTTAGTGATGTTGAAATTAATCCACGTAATTTGCTACAACGACTAGAGATTGATTATCCATCCACTTGGCTCTTTTTAATAGATGGCTTAATTGGCGCTACGCCTGAACTGCTAATAAGACTTAGTAAATCACTTGTTACCTCAAGGGTTTTGGCAGGAACAATTCGTAAGACTGGTAATGAGGATCGAGATTTGGCACTTGCCGCATCTCTTGCTAAATCATCTAAGGATCTGGAGGAGCATGAGCATGCAGTTAAGTCTATTGCGGATGTGCTAGCTACTTTTTGTTCTTCGACAAATATTCCAGAGTCACCATTTGTGCTACACCTTGCTAATGTGATGCATTTGGCAACAGATGTAACTGGGGTTTTAAATGACAGTGCAAAGCAAGCAGATATCTTTACACTTATCGCACAACTACACCCATCAGCTGCAGTATGTGGAACACCTACAAATGTGTCGAAGAAACTAATCACTGAACTAGAGCAGATGAATCGTGGTCGCTATGCCGGTCCAGTTGGTTGGATTGATGCCCATGGTGATGGTGAGATTGCAATTGCACTTCGTTGTGGTCAATTAGCAGGTGATAATAAATCAATAAGGATCTTTGCTGGGTGTGGAATTGTGGCAGGATCAGATCCAGATAATGAGTTTGCAGAAAGTCAGGCTAAATTAATGCCGATGCGCACAGCTCTTGAAACTCTTTGAGTAATCTCTTTTAATCCTTCGGCATTGCTCTCTCTGCTTGGAACTTCAACAACTACTACATCTAACCCTTTAATTGGCTTACTAATTGCAGCTTGTAATTGTTTTAAATCAGATACCTTACTTACCGATACCCCAAAGCCCGCTACAACTTTAGTCAGATCCAGATTATGTGGTGTCCCAAATAGTTGATCAAAGTTTTCTACCTCTGCTTGTGGCAGAGTTGAAAAAATGCCACCGCCATTATTATCAATTACATAAATTCTAAGGTTTTCCTCACTTTTATTAGCAAGTGCTGAAATGTCATGCAAAAATGTTAAATCGCCCATAATTGCACTGCTGCTTTTATATTTAGTGGCAATACCAAAAGCGGTTGAAATATTGCCATCAATTCCTGCTAAGCCACGATTTGCAAAGACATCTACCCCACTACGTGGGGCGGCAAATGCTTCAATATCTCGTACTGACCTAGAGGAGCCAACAAATAGTGCAGAGTCATTTGGTAACAATTTACAAATTGTTATCGCCGCTAACTGCTCAGACCACTTTATTTCCTTTATCTGACTTACTGCTAACTCTAAAATCTTTTGCCAAATCTTAGTATCACTACTGCTACTAGTGACCTCGCTAGGAAGATTAGTAAGAAGTAAATCCGCTTGCCGCTTATCATCAATACTAGAAATTCTTGGGTCAATTACAATTACTTTATTAGCAAGTTGTATGAAATTATTTGTACTACGAGAAAGTGTTGTTCGCCCAATCACAATAATACTTTCTGGGGCTAACTTTTCCCTAATTTTTTCATCGCTTAAAAATAATGGTGTGTGTGCTATTGCTTGCGGGAATGAGATTGGATCCTCAGCAATTACTGGCCAATTTAATTTACTTGCAAACTCATTTACTTCACTAACTTCATAGCCAGCTCGGTCATGGCCTATTACTAATACTCCTGTTGTTACCTCTAACTTGCCAGTTACATTATTTTTGTACTCGGCTGGAGTTACTTTTATACCTGATAGCCAACTATCTTTTACATTACTTAATAGAGGCTCATCAAATTGAACATTTAAATGAACTGGACCGCCATTTAATAATGGTTTAATTTGAATAGTAGTCGCTAAATCATGAGTCTTAATTAATGAGTAAATACCTACCTGATTTGTTGTTTGATTCGAGCCAGTTTTACGAAGTCGCTCTGGTCGATCTGCCGTAATGATTAGTAATTTACTGTTGCTGTGTAAGGCTTCAAGGGCGGCTGGATGAAAATTCGCAGCAGCTGTTCCACTAGTACAAATCACTGCTACATAATTATTACTTGCTTTTGCAATTCCTAGTGCAAAAAAAGCAGCACCACGTTCGTCAATCTTTACATGTAAATCAATTAACTGCTTCTCACTGGCCTCATTTAGCGCGATTAATAGGGGAGCATTTCGTGAGCCTGGTGAAATAACAAAATTACTAACACCAACCTCAATTAGATCTCGTATTACAGAGTGAGCTAGCTTTGTTGAACTATTCAAAGTAAGCCTCCCTCATAGATTACATCAGCCCTATCCTGCCACCAGCTCTGTCTATCTGGAGCAACTTTAAACTCTGATACTCGATCGGCAATTATTTTACGGTTTCTCATAAAACCAGATGTGGCAAGTAATGGCTCACTTGTTACATCGCCATCAAGTAATGCAACTGTTCCCAACCCACATGCACCATAAAGATTTGGTACAGCTGCAGCTAGTGATAATCCATGTGAAATACCAACACTGCTATCTAGGGCACTTGAAATAACTACTGGTAGATCAATCTTTTCGATTAATTCAAGAGCAGACCGTACTCCACCAGAAGGGGCCCATTTAATAATTGCAATATCGGCAACCTCTTTAAGCTTAGTAAGATCTGATCCTAAAAACTTACGAATTGATTCATCCACAGCAATCTTGATACTAGTTGACCTACGTAAAATACTTAAGTCGGCAATATCAATACAGGGTTGTTCGACGTACTCGATTAGACTGCCAAACTCCTGTTCATAATTTTTTAAGTTTGCTACCGCCTCAGCTAAACTCCACCCCCCATTTACATCTAATCTAAACTTTGCATTTGGTATATGTTTTAAAGTTTCAACTAATAGATCTTGATCAGAGATAAAATCATTTATTTTTATTTTAACGGTTGTGCAGCCGGCAAAGGCTGCAAGCAACTGCTTAACCTCACTAACCTTCACATTTGGTAGCGTGGCATTTACTGGGATCTGGTCTCTTATTGGTTTAGGCGCCGGCTTAGTAGCAGCCTCAAGACTGGCCGATAACCAGGGTGTGGATTCCTTGTTGTTATATTCAGTAAATGCTGAGAACTCACTCCAACCAGCTGGACCTTCAAATAACGCAAGCTCGCGAAACTTAAGACCACGAAAATTAGCTTTTACTGGAATTGAAACAACTTGCAGCTGAAATGGAAACATTAATTAAGGACGTTTAGGAAATTTACTGAAGTTTGGTTCACGCTTTTCTTTAAATGCGTTACGCCCCTCTTGACCTTCCTCTGTTAAGTAAAATAGCATCGTGGCATCCCCTGCTAATTGCTGAACTCCAGCTAAACCATCATCTGCTGCATTAAGGCTTGCTTTCAATAGGCGAAGTGCCATAGGTGAGTGACGAAGCATCTCTCTTGCCCAAGAAACAGTTTCTGCCTCTAACTCCTTTACTGGAACAACTGTGTTAACTAATCCCATTTCAAGTGCCTCTTGGGCATCATATTGGCGGCACAAAAACCAAATCTCTCGTGCTTTCTTTTGTCCAACATGTGCAGCTAACAATCCAGCACCATAACCGCCATCAAAGGAGCCGACCATTGGACCAGTCTGTCCAAACTTTGCATTATCTGCAGCAATTGTTAAATCACAAACAACATGTAGTACATGACCTCCACCAATTGCCCAACCAGCGACCATTGCAACTACTGGCTTAGGGGTTCTACGAATTTGTACCTGTAGATCTAAAACATTTAAACGCCCAATACCTTTTTTACCAAGCGCGTCATCACCAAGATATCCATCATCACCGCGAACATTTATATCCCCGCCAGAACAAAATGCTTCACTGCCTGCGCCAGTAAATATAATTATTCCAATCTGATCATCATCGCGGGCTAAATTAAAAGCATTAGATAATTCAAAAAGTGTTTGCGGGCGAAAAGCATTTCTAACCTCAGGTCGATTAATTGTTATCTTCGCCATACCTTCGCCAACCTGGTATGTAATATCGTTAAAGTTTTCCCCGCCCACACCGGTCTGCCACTTAGGAATAGTGCGATCGCCCATCTGGCGTTTGATCGGCTTACTCACGGCATACTCCAAAGGTTTAATTAGGATTTAGATAAGAGATAGCCTACGGGGATTATGGAAGAAAAAAAACTGCGTAGATTGCTCCCTATTCAGCCTGAGTGGTCAATCCCACAGTTACAAGAAAATTTAGCAGTAGCCCTTGAGGGCTCAGGGCCAGCACTTTCAACAAAGCCAAATTTGATAACTGAAATTGACCAGAGTATTGCATTAGTTGTTAATACATCGGGGTCATCATCTGATGCTAAATCTGTAGCGATCTCATCAGACGCATTAATTGCATCAACTAATGCAAGTCATAAATACCTAGGTGCAACACCAGGAGATAGTTGGTCACTACTACTTCCAACTTCACATATTGCTGGATTAAATGTATTAATTAGAGCAACTGCGCTGGGCAGCCGAGTTATCGATAATCGAAATGTCACAAGCTATATCGACGCTGATTTTATTTCAATTGTGCCAACTCAACTTTATAAAGCCTTAACAGGGGATGCTAAATTATTAGAGCACTTAACTGCAGCAGAGGCGGTATTAGTTGGTGGTGGGCCAATTAGTGAACAACTAAAAAAAGAAGCAGCGAGTAAACATGTCAAAGTAGTTACTACCTACGGTATGACGGAGATGAGTGGGGGTTGTGTTTACAATCAAAAACCTCTAGATGGCGTTGAAATCAAAATTACCCAAGAAGGCTTAATTAAATTATCTGGCCCAATGATTGCCACCGGATACTTATCAAATGATGGCAAAATAAATCCAATCAGTGCTGATGGTTGGTTTGAGAGTAATGACCTTGGCGAATTAACCGCGGGGATGCTTAAGGTGAGCGGTAGAACAGATGAGGTAATAATTTCTGGTGGTGAAAATATCTCACTCACACTTGTTGAAGAATTAATAACTAATAATTTTCCAAACTTTTCAGTGATTGCTTTTGCAATACCAGATCCTGTTTGGGGTGAGAAACTTTGTATTGGTGCTACAACCAACATTTCAATTGAAGAGATAAAAGGAAAATTAGGACCACTCTTAACACCTAAAGAGATATTTATATTTGATAGCCTTCCAGTTACTGAAATTGGAAAAGCAGATCGCAGGCGTGCGGCACAAATGGCGGTTAACATGAAGGGTGCGAATTGAATAAGTGGGTATTGGGGGCAAGGGTTCGTACCTTGCCAGCTGCAGTTGCACCTGTCTTAGTTGGTACCTCTTTAGCGAGTGAAATTAAATTGATAAACGCCGTACTGGCTTTAGTGGTAGCACTTGCTCTACAAATCGCAGTTAACTTTGCAAATGATTACTCAGATGGAGTTCGGGGAACTGATACCAACCGAGTTGGTCCAACTAGATTAGTTGCATCTGAGTTAGCAACACCAGCCTCAGTGAAGATAGCTTCTTTACTCTCCTTTCTAGTTGCCGCGATCGCTGGCACACTGCTTTCATTTAATACCTCACTTTGGCTGATCGCAGTTGGCGCGGTATCAATACTGGCTGCTTGGGGTTATACCGGTGGCAAGAGGCCATACGGTTATTTAGGATTTGGCGAACTCTCAGTTTTTATATTTTTTGGTCTAGTAGCAACAGTAGGTAGTTACTACGTACAGGTTGAGCAAATAAGTTGGAATGCTGTACTACTTGCTATACCAATGGGTTGTTTATCATGTTCAATTTTAGTAATAAATAATCTGCGCGATCTTCCACAAGATGCTTTAGTTAACAAACGCACCCTTGCAGTGAGACTTGGTGATAAAAAAACACGTATTTTTTATGCTCTACTGCTTATCCTTGCTCAAATTACTGCCGCCCTAGCAGGGGCCATAAATTATAAGTTGCTTCTTACTCTTATCTGGATGCCCCTTACCTATAACGCTCTTATGCAGGTATTAAAGGGAGCCGATAGTAAAGAATTAATTTCGGTATTAGGTAAAACATCAAAGTTGCAATTATTACTTGCAGTTACGCTCGCGGTTTGCTTGCTTATATGAGTAGAAAAATTAGGATAAAGTAAGCATATGCTTAAGTACATAATTATCTTGATAATAATTATTGATATCTACGCCTTTATTGATTGTGCTATGACTCCCCAAGAGAGTGTAAGAAGGTTTCCTAAATGGGGATGGCTATTAATTATTTTATTTACTGAAATATTTGGCGCCATCGGCTGGTTTATTGCGGGTAGACCAAAAAAGCCTGGTACTAATCGTGGTGGTGGTGGGAAGCGAATAATTCCACCAGATGATGACCCAGATTTCTTAAGGAAGTTATAAGCCGGAGTAGGTATGCCGCCCTGTTCCCCAAACATTTACATAGACATAATTAAATAAAAATGTTGAGCCGGCGAATAAACAAAGCCAGGCAGCTTTTCTGCCTCGCCACCCAATAGTTATCCGCGCATGTAGGTAAGCGGCATACGCCACCCAAGTAATAAATGCCCAAGTCTCTTTTGGATCCCAACCCCAATAACGACCCCAAGCAGCCTCTGCCCAAATTGCACCTGCAATAACTGCAAAGCTCCAAAGTGGAAACACTAAAGCCACCAACCGGTATGAAAGATTATCTAATGCTTCAAGAGATGGCACTTTCTGTGCCCATACTGGCCTGACTCCTTTTTGTTCATATCGATCCATAAGTAGATATGTTGCGGCAATAAAGTTTGCTAATAAAAAGACACCGCCAGAGATAATTGCCGCAGAAACATGGATCACCAGCCAGGTAGATTTAAGAGCTGGTACTAATGGCGCACTTGGTCGGTAAAGTAAAGTTATTGCACTACCAAGTGTAAGTAAGATTGCAATTGATACTGGTAATCCCAACCAAACAACTTTATATTTCTTCAGGCTAAATAAATAAGCGGCAGCAAAAGTAAGTGCGCCAGTTATTGAAAATTCATACATATTACCCAATGGAAAGCGGTTAGCTGAGATACCTCGAAGTACTACGGCGATTAGTAATAAGGCAAAACCTAAAATCATGAAAGCTGCAGCAAGACGACTTACTCTCGCAGTACGTGAGAAATCTAGTGTTGTTTTCTTAACTGATACAGCAGGAGTTTTTACTGACCAAGCAACCTCAACTGCATGAGCAAAAAAAGCAAGTGTGTAAACTGCCATGGCAGAGTAAATAAAGTAGTTCGATAGCAGCGCAGCTGACTTATCGTTCATTACCTATCTCCTTCACTAAAGATTTAATCTCATCCTCAAGACCTGGAATACCATTTTTAGCAAGACCGGCAATTTGAGTTTTCTCACCTTGTTTAACCCAGATTCTTCTCTGCCTAGTAAATAGTGAGATTAGTAAACCTGAGATAGCAAGTATCGCACCAAGTAAAGCGTATCCCTTTCCCGGATCGTTAATGATCTGTAAGTTAACCCAAGATTTCCATCCAGTAAATGTGATGCTGCCCTCATTAAAATTATAAGTTTCATTAAGTGCTAAAGCTTTAAGCCCAATCCGCTCCATCTTGCTGGTATCTATTCGGTAAACAGATTGTGGGATACCAGTATTAAGACCTAAATCACCTTTCCAAATTGAGATTAATAATCTGGGATCTAAAACTTCTGGGTAGGAGGAGAAACCACCACGGATTGGATCGCGATCTGCAGTCGGTAGAAATGATGAAACAAAACCAATTTGGGGCTGCATGTCAGGCACCTTTATCGCTCCAATTGATGAAAGGTTGCCATCCTGCGGTAAAAATGTGGTTGGCCCATCAAAGACAACTTTGCCAAATTTATCTTTGACTATAACTACTGGTGAATACCCGTTGGCTTGTAGATAGATCTTTGTACTTCCATAGGTAAGTGGTTTATTTACTTTAATAATCTCAGTCTTTTCAGTTGAGCCAGCAGGATTTGCAGTTTTAACAGTTAATGTGTAATCAAGTGGTGCATTTGTAATCGGATCGTATTCTGCTTTAAATTCTTTAACTGTTATTGAAAATGGTGCTAAAGAGTCCTCTGCCTGATACTTACCAAAGCCTAAGATGTCATAAGAGGTTGGTGTATTTATAAAGCGATCGCCCACATTTAAAATTGCATCACCCTTACTACCAAATAGCGAACCAATTCCAATCGCTATCAACACTAAAACAAGAGATAAGTGAAAAAGCAGATTCCCACTCTCCCTGATATACCCTTTCTCTGCTGAAATAGATGCTGCATCACGCCTTATTCTAAAATGCTTTTTACGCAAATATTTCTCAATTAAATCTAAATCAACACTTTTTATCTCGGTAAAGTGCTCCATTTGATTTAAATACTTAGGCGTGAGTGGTGGCTTGGCACCAATTGCTTTTAAGTGCTCAATACTTCTTGGCAATACGCAGCCAATTAACGAAATAAATAAAAGTAGATAGATTGCACTAAACCAAGGTGAACCATATACATCAAAGAGGCTGAGTTGATCAAGGAATCGGGCGGTGTCAGGATTGTTAACAAAGTACTGCTTTACTTGAATTGGATTTTGGGTGCGCTGTGGAAATAAGGAACCTGGAATAGCAGCAATACCTAGTAATAAGAGCAGGATAAGAGCGGTGCGCATACTTGTTACTTGGCGCCAGCACCAACGCAGAAAAGATCTACTATCTAATACGGTACTCACTAGATCACTGGGATAAATCCAGAGATTAGATCTCTTGTACTATTCATAAGATAATCCCAAATATTAGTAACTTGTAAGATGCCAATTAAGATTAAAAGTGAGCCGCCAACTTTAGTAATTAGGTTGCCACGTTTAGCAATTATTTTTCGCATTGGCTCTGCTTTATCTAGAAATAAACCCATTAAAATAAATGGTGCACCTAAACCAAAACAGTAGGCAGCGGAGAGAATTGCACCGCGCTGAGCTGTTGCACTTTCAAAAGCCAAAACTTGAACTGCGCCCAGTGTTGGACCGATGCATGGTGTCCAACCAATGCCAAAGGCAAATCCAAGAAATGGTGCTGAAATTAAACCAGTTTTCATTCGCCAGTTTGGCTTAAAGCTGCGATAAAACTTTTCATTTAGCAAGAAAATAAATCCCATTGCAATAGTTAGCAAACCAAGCACGACTGAAATTAATCGTGAGTTTTGCGCAATCTTTGAGCCTAACCCACCAAAAAGCAGACCATAAGAGATAAATAGTGCAGTAAAGCCTGAAACGAAAAGAAGTGAACCAAGTAATACCCTGCTTCTACTTTTCGTACCACTCATTCCAGATGCATAGGAAAGATATCCAGGTACTAATGGAATAACACATGGTGAGAAGAATGAAACTAAACCAGCTGCTAATGCAACTACCATTGCAATGAGCAGGTTTCCATCAAATACCTGGGTTATTATAAATTCACGCATCAGCTATTACCTTATCTAACATTTTCTTTAAACTACCTACCGTTAATTCACCACTAATACGAACTGCTACTTTGCCATCTCTATCAATAATTAAGGTGGTTGGGATTGCATTTGGGATTAAGGAGCCCGTAAAACCAATTAATAAAGCATCGTCGGTAAAGGTTGGGTAAGTTAGTTTAAAGTTCTCATAAAACGCTTTTGCTGATGAAATATTATCTCTTGTTAGTACGCCAGCAAATTGCACCTCTGGATACAGAATTGAAAATTCCTGAAGCACTGGCGCCTCTGCCCTGCAAGGAGCACACCACGATGCCCAAACATTGAGCACAGTTACTTGATTACGGTTGAGGGTTTTCATGCCAGTAGTCAGGGTCATACCACTTATCTCTGGTGCATCTTTTCGATCTATCTTTTTAATATAAACAGCAGCTCCACTTCCTGCCACATATGCATTTTCACTTTGCGTTGATAAACCACCACCGGCGCAACTTGTGAGTAAGACAGATATAAAAAAAATACCTAATATTTTCATTATTTTGTTTGTAATAGATGTTTTGCTGGCTCTGAATAAGAAACAGTAGAGATCATGCCTTCGCTATCTAATTTAAATGAAGTAACAGATGCAAGTGTGCACTCTCGTTTTCTTGGGTCGTGTAATAGCCTGCGCCCCTCAGCAGCTGAGCGTAAGATCCAAATCGGTAATTGATGAGAGACGCAAATAGCATCTTTGCCAGCAGCGCTATCGCGAGCAGTAAATAAAGCTTTCAGCATTCGACTAATTAATTGGTCATATGGCTCACCCCATGATGGTCGCCATGGGTTCCATAGATACGGCCAAGATTTTGGGTGGCGCAGTATTCCATTTCCTAATTCAAACTTTTTTCCTTCAAATATATTAGCTGCTTCGATTAAATTATCATCAGTTATTAGCGGTAAATTATGTTTAGCAATAATTGGTGCGGCAGTCTCTTGTGCTCTTTGAAGCGGTGAAGCGTGAATTGCGCCAAGATTTAAATTACTAGACCACTGCCCAATTACTTTTGCCATCTCCTGGCCGCGATCGCTAAGACGCCAACCAGGTTGCTGGCCATAGAGAATCTTCTCTGGGTTATGTACTTCACCATGTCTGACGAAGTGGATTGTTTGCGTCATAGAGATAAGCATAAAGCAGAGAAATTCAACCCTGTTCGCTAAAGTAGTGATATGACGCTCACTGAAAAAAGAGTTGCCTTTTTTGATGTAGATAACACCCTGCTAAAAGGTTCAACTATCTTCTTTTTAGGGCGCGGGATGTACCAAAGAGGCTTTTTCACAAAGAAGGATATCTCAGCTTTTGTACTAGCTAATTTACGCTATCGCCTTACCGGTAAAGAAAATAAAGATGAAATTAGTAGATTTCAAAATGCTGCTACTGATTTTATTAAAGGTCATAATGTAAATGAGATTGAAAAAATTGGGCAAGAAATATATGAAGAGTACGTATCTCCTGCTATTTGGCAGGGAACAGTTGAGATAGCGCAGGAGCATCTAGCAAAAAACGAAGAGGTTTGGTTGGTAACCGCTACACCCCTTGATATGGCTAACTTAATTGCAAAACGTTTAGGATTTACTGGTGCCCTTGGCACAAGGGCTGAGGCTGAAAATGGTATTTATACCGGCAAGATAATTGGTGCACTCTTACACGGGCGAGAAAAAGCAGTTGCAGTTAAAGAGTTAGCAAATATAAATAATTTTGACTTAGGAAATTGTTATGCATACTCTGACTCTCATCACGATATTCCACTTCTTGAGGCGGTTGGAAATCCAAGAGTAATTAACCCAGATGCATTACTTGAGATCCGTGCCTACCGTGATAATTGGCCAGTTTATGATTTTCGGCGGGCTCGTAAGATTAAAAAATTCTTTGGACCAACCGCTGGCCGAATTGCAGCTTTTGTCTCTCTTATCTCACCTCGTAACCTAAAACGTAAAAGGTAATTCGCCCAGTAAAAAGCGAGTAAAGTAGGCCAGTTATGTCTACTCTCGCGATCACTTTTGCTGATGAGTTGCGTGCACGTTCAGATGAAGACTTAGCTTCGCTATTTCAATACCGCCCAGATTTACTCTCCCCAGTTCCTAATGATTTTTCATCACTAGCTGCTCGGGCTAGTTCTACTCCCTCCCTTGTTCGCGCTCTTGATTGTTTGAATCTATGGCATTACCAAATTATTGAAGCAGCTTGCCTGCTGCCTGAGCCATTTAAAAAATCAGAGTTAATGTTAATAACTAGTGAAGAAACTGCATTTGCCTTGGATTATCTATGGCAGATGGGATTACTTTATAAAGAAGGAAATAACTTCCGTACGCTGACAAATCTTAAATTATTGTTTGGTAATGAACCAGCTGGACTTGGACCAGTATCTGTTGGCAAAGTTGATTTTTCTAAACTAAAAGATATTCCAAAGGCTTCATCTGATGTGCTAACTAAGTTAACTTGGGGGCCACCACGAGGTGCAATAACAAATATTAAAAAGCCTGGAAGTGCTATTGGTTGGCTGCTTGAAAATAATATTTTAGTAGCACTTGATTCTCACACCGTAGCCTTACCTCGTGAGTTTGGTATCAAATTACGTGGCGGTAAAATACATAAAGAATTAATCACTAAGGCTGGTGATTTAGATGGTAAAAAAATTGAACAAAAACAGATTGATTTAGCTGCAATTGCTAATATCTCCACAATTTTAAGATGGTGTGAAGAGTTACTGCATAACCTCTCTGATGAACCCCCAACTGCGCTAAGAAATGGTGGTATTGGAGTGCGGGACTTAAAGCGAATTGCTGAGCATCTAGGAGTTGATGAAGTTTGTGCTGGTTTTGTGGCAGAGCTTTGCTATCTGGGCGGTTTAGTTGTTATTGATCCAGATGATCAAATTCTGCCAACCTCAGCTTTTGATATTTGGCTAACTAAATCAGCAGAGGAGCGTTGGTACTCACTTGTTGTGTTATGGCTAGATACCTCAAGAGTTAGCGGCTTAATTGGCAAGGTAATTGATAAAAATATTGCACCCCTAGGCCCTGAGTTAGATCGTGCTGGTGCTTCACTAATCCGTCGTACTACATTAAAAGTATTGTTAGAAAATTTAAATACAGCGCCACAGTTAGCATCTTTGCAGAAAATAGTTAGATGGTGGAACCCACAACGGGCAAATGATGATTTTGTAGAGTGGAATCTGCGTGAGGCAGAGTGGCTTGGCATTACTGGTCAAGGCGGCTTATCTACCTTTGGTAGCAACCTTCTCACTGAAGAGGCGGTGCTTGGAGTTGAGGCTTCTCTGCCAAAACCAGTTGATCATATTTTAATTCAAGCAGATAACTCTGCTGTTGCTCCTGGTCCGCTAACTGCAGAGTTATCTGCTGAAATGGGAACAATTGCAGATATTGAAAGTAGGGGTGGTGCAACAGTTTACCGTTTTAGTGAAGCGTCAATCAGGCGAGGCTTAGATCATGGTAAGACTGGTGATCAAATTAGGACATTTTTAATTAAGACATCTAAAACTCCGATGCCACAGCCTCTTGATTATTTAATTACTGATGTTGCAAAGCGACATGGCAGGTTAAGAGTTGGTAGCGCTCATACCTACATCAGATGCGAGGATGAAGGATTGGTGCAACAGATCCTGCATGATAAGAATTGTGAGCACCTGCGACTGCGAAAGATTGCTACCCAAGTTTTAGTTACAGATCTTGAGCTTACTGAAGTTATTAATGAGTTAAGAGAGTTTGGATACTTACCGGCGGCTGAAAATGCCAGCGGTGTATTACTTTCGCAACCAAATCTACGCCGTGCAAAATCAAGGCCAAAGCCACCAAGAATAATTTCTGAACTTACCTCTCCTAAGGAAGGTGTTATTTTATCCGCGGTTAAAGCAATAAGAGCTGGTGAGCGCAGTCGTAAGGTTGAGCCAATAGTTTCAGGTACATCTTCAAATGAAACTTTAGCTTTAATCAATCAATATATTTCCCAAAAGCGGACTCTAATAATTAGTTATGCTGATAATAATGGTGGGGTATCCAATCGAATTATCGAGCCAATCTCTATTTCGCTGGGCACCTTAACCGCCCGCGATGAGACCACCGGTGAACAAGTGCAATTTCGCATCCCTAGGATCAATGGCGTAGCACCATCACTCACCATTTCTGAAAATAAGGCAGACTTAGACCTGTGAGTGCAATATTTGATATCCAACGCCTAGTTGAATGTGAGTCCCCCACTGAGGATTTAGCAGCATGTAACCAAGTTATAGATCTAGCGGTTGAAATTGCCGGTAAAGTATTAAAAACTGCGGCGCAAAATATTAATGAAAATGGCCGGCCAGTATTTTGGTGGGGATCTAAAACTCCGAAGATTGTTCTACTTTGTCATTTAGATACTGTTTGGCCAAAAGGATCTTTTAAACCAACTTGGCAGGTCAGTGGCGATAATGCAACAGGACCTGGCGTATTTGATATGAAGGCCGGCTTTATCCAAGCTTTATACGCTCTTGCGGAAATTAATAATGCACAGGAAAAAGTAGCGTTGATCGCTACAACTGATGAAGAGACTGGTAGTGCTACCTCCAAAGATTTAATTGTTCGATTAGCAAAGGGATCTGATGCGGTATTAGTTTTTGAGGCATCTTTAGATGGTAAAGCTAAGACTGGTCGTAAGGGAACGGCGATGTACCAAGTAAGTGTTACTGGTAGGGCATCACATGCTGGCCTTGAACCAGAAAAAGGAATTAATGCCACAACTGAACTTGCTAAATTAGTAATGCAGATTTCCTCACTTGAAGATCCAAAGTTTGGCACAACTGCAGTACCAACAGTTATGCAATCAGGAACTACTACTAATACCGTACCAGCCTTAGCTAAATTAGATATTGATGTTAGATCTTTTACTACTGCTGAACTTAATAGAATCGATAAGTCAATTAGAGGATTAAGTAGTGCTGTGGCAACCGTCTCGGTAAGTGGCGGAATTAATCGACCACCTCTAGAACTTTCAAGTACAAAAGAGCTTTATGAAAAATTCGAAAAGGTAGCTAAAGATTTAGGAGTTGCTCCGGTAGGCCATGCCAGCGTAGGTGGTGCAAGTGATGGAAATCTTGCAGCAGCAGCTGGGGCTAGGGTTTTGGATGGATTAGGTGCAGTAGGAATTGGCGCCCATGCGCCAACTGAATCAATAAAAATATCAACGGTTGAGCCAAGGATTAAATTAATTAATGCTTTTATTAATGAGTTGCTTAAATGAGTGATGGTCCACTAATTGTTCAAAGTGATAAGACGCTTTTATTAGATATTGACCATATTCTCTCTGATGAATGCCGTAGGGCGATTGCTGCCTTTGCGGAATTAGAAAAATCACCAGAGCATATTCATACCTACCGCTTAACTCCGCTTGGGCTTTGGAATGCAAGGGCAGCGGGCCATGATGCTGAGCAGGTAGTTGATGTATTACTTAAGTACTCAAGATATGCAGTTCCGCACTCTTTATTAGTTGATATCGCAGAGACCATGTCTCGTTACGGCAGATTGCGACTAGAGGCTCATCCAGTACACGGTTTAATTTTGGTATCAAATGATGCTGCAGTTTTAAAAGAGGTAACTCGCGGCAAGAAGGTTGCACCAATGCTTGGACTGCAATTAGATCCTGAAACAATTGTGGTTCACCCAGGCCAACGCGGCTTCTTAAAACAAGCACTACTTAAATTAGGCTGGCCAGCTGAGGATTTTGCAGGTTATGTTGATGGCGAGCATCATGAAATTGCATTAAAGCAAGATGGTTGGAAGATTCGTAAGTATCAAGAGTTAGCAGCTGAGGGTTTCTGGCATGGTGGCTCTGGTGTTGTTGTATTGCCTTGCGGTGCTGGCAAAACAATTGTGGGCGCAGCAGCTATGGCTCATGCCAAAGCAACCACATTAATTTTAGTAACTAATACTGTGGCTGCTCGTCAGTGGCGAGATGAATTATTGCGGCGAACTGATTTAAATGAGGATGACATTGGTGAGTACAGTGGTGCTAAGAAAGAGATTCGACCAGTAACTATTGCAACCTATCAAGTTATGACGACCCGAAAAAATGGTCTCTACGCCCACCTTGACTTATTTGATGCAATCGATTGGGGATTAATTATTTATGATGAGGTGCACCTATTACCTGCGCCAATCTTTAGATTTACTGCAGATATCCAATCTCGCCGCAGATTAGGACTGACTGCAACTTTAGTGCGTGAAGATGGCATGGAGGGTGAGGTCTTCTCCTTAATTGGGCCAAAGAGATTTGATGTGCCGTGGAAAGAGATTGAAGCACAAGGTTATATCGCACCAGCTGATTGCGTTGAAGTAAGAATTACCTTAACCGATGAAGAGCGCCTTAATTATGCAACTGCTGAACAAGAAAATCGATACCGATTTTGCTCCACCTCACAAAGTAAAAAAACAGTTGCAATTGCATTAGCTAAACAACATGCAAATGATCAAGTTTTAGTAATTGGCCAATATATTGATCAATTAGATCAATTGTCAGAGGCGTTGGGAGTACCGGTAATTAAAGGTGACACACCAATTAAAGAACGTGAGCGGTTATACGCGCTATTTCGTAGCGGTGAGATTAAGTGTTTAGTAGTTTCAAAGGTTGCTAACTTTTCTATCGACTTACCGGAGGCGACTATTGCAATTCAGGTTTCAGGCACCTTTGGCTCTCGACAAGAGGAAGCACAACGGCTTGGCCGAATTCTTCGCCCAAAGGCAGATGGTCGTGGCGCACGTTTTTATTCATTAGTCGCCCGTGACACTATTGATCAAGATTTTGCCCAAAATCGTCAACGGTTTTTAGCTGAACAAGGTTACGCCTATCGCATTATTGATGCGGATGAGGTTATAAATAAAATCTAAGCTTTTATTGCTTTTGTAAATCTTGCTAAATCTACCCGCCAATAATCATGGATTTTATTATTTATTAAAATAACCGGTACCTGCTCGCCATACTCTTGCTCTAAGACGGCATCATCACCAATAAATTTAATCTCTAGATTAAAACCCAGCTCATCTTTTACAGAGTTAATTTGGTCTATCGCAATCTCGCATAAGTGACAGCCGACACGTGAGTAAACCATTACCTCTTTCATTAATGGCCGCCGAATATATAGGCCATAGGTTTGCCTGACCCAAAGGTTATGTTATTTTGCTGAATTGTTGCTGATAGCTTCATAACTGGCACTGACCTATCATCTCAGACTGTTAGCCTTTAGCCCGTGCGCTTTAAATCAATATTACTTTCGATCGGGCTACTATCTGCCTTTCTAGTTACCCCATTCTCAACTGCACCATCTAATGCTTTAGGAATAAAGGTGGCGCCAGCTAACTGGGGATATATCTACGCAAGTGAAAAAACAGTTTCAGTTCAATCTACTCCTAGAGCGCCTTCAGCAAATCTTGAGAAAAAAAGCAATTTCATTATTAACTTTAATTCTGTACCAGATTTTGCCAGAGTCCCCATCCAAGCAGCGGTTGATGTTTGGTCTGAGAACTTTTCATCTACAGTTCCAGTAAATATAAATATTACTTGGGGTAGGGCTGCAAATTACGGGATCTTAGCTGCTGCTAGTGCAAAAAGTAACTATGCAAATTTTCCCAACGCTCCAGATAAAACTCTTTACTACTCAGCCGCGCTTGCTAACGCATTATCGGGTAAAGATTTAGACACAACAAAACCAGAAATGGAAATAACAATTACCTCTGATGCTCCTTGGTATTACGGAATAGATGGTAAGTGCCCGCCAAAATCATATGATTTAGAATCAGTAATCTTGCATGAAATGGGCCATGGCTTAGGTTTTATCTCTGGAAATTATTACGATAGTTTTTCTGGCTTTGGCAGAATTGATCAACCCACCATATTTGATGCTTATGTACAACTACCTGATGGTAGGCGGTTAGCAGATATGCCATCTCCAGCATTGGAGACTGGTAAGGCACTTACCTCAACATTATTTTGGTCTGGTGAAAATACAGTTAAGGCAAATAAGGGAGTTAAGCCACTTTTATATTCACCAGCAATTTATGAGGTAGGTTCTTCAATAAGTCATTTAGATGAAAAAACATTTTCGCAATCAGGTGATAACGCGGTTATGACACCAAACTTAGATTCTGGTGAAGTCTTTCATTTGCCTGGATCACTTCTGCTAGCAATGATCGAAGATATGCGACAGAAGCCACCTATCGGTGTTGCCTTCGGCTCTCCACTGCCACCTCAAAATGTTAAAGCATTAATAAGTGATAAGAGCGCGATTGTTGAATTTGATCCACCTACTAATTTTAGGTCTGCTCAAATTTCAAAATATGAGGTAAAAAATATTCAAACAGCGGAATCTGTTATCGTTACTGAAAGCCCAGCAATATTTACTGGGTTAGTAAATGGAAGTAAGTACACCTTTTCAGTTTCTGCAACAAACACCTTAGGCACATCTAATACTGCAATATCTAATACGGTTATCCCGCAGGCGGTGTGGAAAAGTTCAATAATTGATAAAAATGCTGATAGTAAATACCTTGCTAGCGGAGTTTATGCTGGCAAACCGGTAATTGCTTACAGTGATAGTAAAAATGGTGATTTAAAGCTTGCTACTTATAGCGGTAGTAAGTGGAGCACTACTACAGTTGACGGAAACCAATTGAGCATTGGTCGGACAAATAATAATGTCTCAGGTTATGTATCTATGTGCACCTCAATTGTTGGTAAAACAAATTATTTACATCTTTTTTATGCAGATCTTGTAGATAAAGATCTTCGATACGCGGTTTATAACGGTAAGTACTGGCTCTATGAGGTTGTTGATGGTGATGGCGGTGCTATTCAAGATTACAAAGAGTTCCCGCGTGTACGAGGTGGCTCAGATGTATCTGTATCTAATGCATGCGCAGTAACTACTGATGGCGTGCAGGTTTTCTACCGTGATGAATCACAGGGAATTTTACTAGGAGCGGTTAAAGATAAAAATGAATGGCGATATGAAATTGTAGATGGAGATAAAGACTCAGAGGAGCGCACTACTGGAGATGTTGGTTTTCATTTAAAAGCAACCACAGTTGGAAAAAAGATTCACTTAATTTATGACTCAGTTAGAGGCTTTGATCTTGATCGAAATGTAACTAGAGGTGATATTCGTTATGCCAGTAGGGGTAGTGCACTTGTTGAGGATTGGGTATATAAAACATTAGATGTACCAGCTGAGGGTGTAGCGGTTGCTGGTTACGATGTTGGCATATTTAATAGTAAGCGTGGCATAAACTTTAGTTGGTTCACCGCAAGTGGTATCTCATTTCCAAATCCAAATCAGCTGCGATATAAAAATCTTACCGATACAGTGTTCACTGATGTGAGTAGTGCAAATTATGGAAAACCTAATTCACCGGTATCGATAGATGAGAAATCAATTCTCTTTAGTTGCCAACTTCGATTATGCTCAGTTGATAAGGCCGATAAGAAGATTTCTTTAATTTCAAGTGGAAGTATCCAAAATGAGGGACAAAGTAATTGGATCACTATAAATAAAGTTAGATACGCCCTTGCTGGTATATCTGGAAAATTAACGCTTTTAAAACCTTAAAACAAGTAGGTACTACTTGGCGTTACGGCGCTGAATTCTGGTCTTTTTAAGAAGTTTTTTATGCTTCTTCTTCGCCATTCGTTTACGTCGTTTTTTAATTACTGAACCCATTGTGCTCCTTTGAAATATTAACTAATGAGCAGAGATTACTAGTTAATCAACACTAAGCCAAAACTTACACCTGAATCGGTGATTAATACCGTTCCAATTTCATTATTTGCGGCAATTGCAACCGCTGGTGAGGTGAGTGAGTAGGAAGTGATCACTTCACCCTTCTTACCTAATTCTAAAACAACTGGGGTGGCACTCTTTGGCTTCCAAGCTGGTACCCCTTTAATTACGCCGGAGGAGGTAAAACTTGCCCAAGAATTTTTGCCGGTTGCAACTAGCGCTACTGATTTAGCTAAGTACCTCATGTTCCAAGTTGGCTTACCAAGAGATGAAAACTTTGTAATCGCAGCCTCAGTTTTATTTGAGTATGAAACTTTTCCGCCTTGCAATAATCCGGCATCAATTGAATTCCAGCTTCTGGTAGTACTTTTTAATGTTGCTCTTGCTACTTGTTGTAATGCTCCTGTTGCTGAAATCTTAATTGATACAGCATCTACTTTACTAATTGGCTTAGTTTTAAGTAATAAATCACCACTTGCTCCGACTGCGGTAATACTGCCATCTTTATTAAGAATTGCTGAATTAATCTGTGTTGATTTAACTCCATACTTAATCATTGGCAAGAATGTACCCGTTTTACTTACACTTAGATAAAATCCTTTAACCTCTTTCTTTTCGTAATAATCTCCAATAATTGCTACACCCTCGGCTGTGATCAGTAATTGTTTAGGGTTAACAACACTTTCGGCTATGAATTCAAATGTATTTAGTAAGGTGCCAGTACTACTTATCTGCCATATTTTAATTCGATTAAGTGGTGTGTTAATTGGTTGGGCTGGATCTAGTGCCACATTGTCCGGATTTAAGACTTTTGTTGACGTGCTAGGTGTGGTTGGTGTTACCAAAGATGTACTTGCACCTACCACCCAGATGCTGCCATCTATATCTATGGCAACTGAGGATGCTATTTCATTTGCTGCCCCACCAAGACGTAGGTTCCAAAGTGGTGCACCTTGCGCGGTATATGCTGCAATAAATCCATCACTTAACCCACCAAGTGGTCCATTTATCCATGCTGAGCTAGCAGATTCAGTTGTGCCAACTAAAACAATACTTACTGGAGTTAAGGCTAGATCACTTACCTGATCTGAGTTTAAATAGGCAAGCTCCACAATTGGCTTTAGATTCTTCATTACTACAGCATTTGCAGAGCTTGGTAATAAGGAAAAAATAAATATGACTACAAGAAAAACTCTTTTCAAGCCAACTCCTGTGAACGCTTTCTCGCCGCCGACATCGCGTCTGTCACAATTTTTTCTAAATTACTGTCAGAAAATACTTTAAGAGCTGCAGCGGTTGTACCATTTGGACTTGTCACATTTTTTCTAAGAGTTGCAGCATCTAAGCCACTTTCCTGCAACATTGCTGCCGAACCTACTATGGTGCCAATTGCTAATTGAGTTGCAAGTTCTTGTGGTAGGCCAAGTTCAGTGGCACCTTTAACTATTGCCTCAATGAAATTAAAGAAGTAAGCAGGGCCTGATCCACTAAGTGCAGCTACTGCATCTTGTTGTGATTCGGGTATTTCAATAACTAATCCAGTTGAAGCTAATAAATTTTTAGTTAGAGTTAAATCATCGCTAGATGCACTAGTGCCAGGTGAAATTGCAGATACTCCTTTACCAATCTGAGTTGGCGTATTTGGAATCACGCGTACTACTGGATTTTTTTCAGCCAGTTTATCTTCAATAAACTTAATTGTTTTCCCGGCGGCAATTGAAATTAGTAAGGCCTCTGGCTTTAAATTTTTACTTAACTCCTCAAGCGTGCTACCTAAATCCTGTGGTTTAACCGCCAAAAAGATCACATCACAACTCTGGCCAATTTCAGCGATAGACCGCAAATTAACTTTATATATTGCAGCTATTTCATCTGCTCGCTCACTGATCTTCTCGCTAACACATATCTGCTCTGCCTTAACTTGAGTAACTAACAGGCTCTTAATTAGCGCAGAGCCCATAACACCAGCACCAATAAAGCCGATGCACTTATTTGCCACTTCTGATTTCATACTTTAAGCCTACCCAATTAGTCATTAACCACACTTAACCCTTAAACTGCCGTGCTATGGCAACGACAAAAAGACCAAAAATTAAGTTATCGAAGAATGAGGTAGCTCCTAATTTTGTGCGGGATTGGGTTGAATTTATAAACCCAGCAAGTCCTGAGGAAATCTTCAAGTGCGATATGACCTGGTTGACCTCATATTGGCAATGTATCTATGGCAATGGTTGCTGTGGAATTGATGCCGATAAACCAGATGCTGGGTGTTGCTCTGATGGTGCTTACTACACCAGTAAAGATGATGAGGCACGAACATTAAAGGCTGCTAAAAAACTAAGTAAAGCAACTTGGCAATTTTATGATCAAGCTCGACCTAAGAAATCTGGTGGGAAATTACAAATCAGTGAGATTGGATTAGATAAAGATCGTAAAACTAAAAAAATAAAAGATTCTTGTATATTTTTAAATAGAACTGATTACAAAGCACCTGGCTTTACTGGAAGTCCAGGTTGCGTCCTCCACCATTTAGCAGAAAAAGAGGGCGTTCATGTTGTTGAAACAAAACCTGATATTTGCTGGCAGTTACCACTGCGCAGATCATGGGAGACTCGCGAGGTTGGTGATAGCTCTATAACGGTTGTAGTAATTGGTGAGTATGAAAGATCAGCTTGGGGAGAAGGCGGCGCAGATTTTGATTGGTACTGCACGAGTAACTCAGAGGCACACACTGGAAAACTTCCGGTTTACAAATCAAGTAAGGTTGAATTACTTACCATGATGGGTAAGAGTGGGTATGAAGAGCTTGCTAAATTATGTGATAGCCGAATGGCTGCGATAGCAGCAACCCGTAGGGAACAAAAACGACGTGAGTTGCCACTATTTGTAATCCACCCCGCAACAAAGGCTGCGCAAGAGGGTCGATAGTCAGTAGCAACCGTTAGATTATCGCCATGGCTAAAGCACCTGCAAAAGATCCCTTCCGCTGCGTTGAATGTGGTTGGAGTGCAAATAAATGGGTTGGCAGATGTGGTGAGTGCCAAGCATGGGGAAGTGTTGAAGAGATTGCAGCTCCTAAAAAACTCTCATTAGTTGCTGGCGCTGTTACATCTGCTGCTAAACCAATTGGTGATGTTGATTTAGCAAGTGCAAAAGCAAGAACTAGTGGAGTTGGTGAATTAGACCGTGTTTTAGGAGGAGGCCTAGTACCAGGAGCTGCAATTTTATTAGCTGGTGAACCTGGAGTTGGTAAATCAACACTGCTGCTAACAGTTGCGGCAGAGACTGCTAAGCAAGGCATTCTTGCTCTTTATATAAGTGGTGAAGAATCAGCATCACAGGTAAGACTTCGCGCAGAACGGCTTAACGCAATTGATAAAAATCTATGGCTTGCTGCTGAATCAGATCTGGGTGCGGTAATTGCTCATATTGATTCAGTTAAACCAGATTTGCTAGTTATTGATTCAATTCAAACAATCTCCAGTACAACGGTAGATGGTTCACCTGGTGGCGTTACCCAGGTTAGAGAAATTGCTGCAGCTCTAATTAGAATTGCAAAGGAGCGGGCTATAACTTTAGTTTTAGTTGGACATGTAACAAAGGATGGCTCAATTGCAGGTCCTAGGCTACTTGAACATTTAGTTGATGTAGTTCTTAACTTTGAAGGTGAGCGTCATTCACGACTTAGATTGATTCGCACTATTAAAAATAGATTTGGCGCCTCTGATGAGGTTGGTTGTTTTGATTTAAATGACTCTGGAATTATCGGGCTTCCAGATCCCACTGGTTTATTCACCACACGCCACACCGATCCAGTTCCTGGCACCTGCGTAACTGTGGCATTGGAGGGGCGCCGCGCTTTACTTGCTGAGATTCAATCTTTAGTTGGCGTAGGTAACTCTGATGGCCGTGATTGGGGAAACTCTCGTCGAGTAACTAGTGGATTAGATAATTCAAGAACAGCTATGACACTTGCGGTATTAGAGCTTCGCGCTGGAATTAAAATATCTGGCAGAGATGTATATGTTGCAACTGTTGGTGGTATGAAAATTACTGAACCATCTGCTGATCTTGCAGTTGCACTCTCAGTTGCATCTGCGGCTAAAGGATTAGCACTGCCTGCAGATCTAGTTGCGATTGGTGAGGTGGGATTAGCTGGTGAGATCAGAAAGATAACTGGCGCTGCGCAGCGGGTGCAAGAGGCGGCTCGGCTTGGATTTAAGCGAGCAATTGTGCCAATGGGAAGTGATTTAAAGATTGCCGGCATTGAAATATTAGAGGCAGCAAGATTAGAACATGCGATTAGTAAGGTGAAGATTAATTAGATGGTGGATCTACTAAAAATAAAGTGCTGGTAAAACCACCATCAACTGGTATTGCAACACCGGTAATAAAATCACTATCTGAACTACCTAAAAACTTGGCAATACCAGCAAAATCTATTGGCTCTCCCCATCTACCAGCTGGTGTCCTATCAAGTACTTTATTTACAAAATCTGGAAGTGATCTAGTTTGCTCAGTTAATTCAGTTTTAATCCACCCAGGTAGCACGCTATTTACTTGAATATTATCTCGCCCCCATGAGTTAGCTAAACTCATAGTCAACTGCACAACCGCGCCCTTAGTTGCTGAATAAATTGGTGCGATACCAAAGCCAAATACACTAGTAAGGGAGCCGACGGTGATTATTTTCCCACCACCTCGTTTTTTCATTGACGGATAGACCGCTTGGCAGCAGTCAAAAACGCCAGTTAGATTAACTTTAATTATGCGATCAACCTCATCGGGTAGGTAGTTTTCTGGGGCTTTGCGAATATTTATACCAGCATTAGCAACTAAAATATCAACACCGCCAAACTCTTTTTCGGTATCGATCATCCCTTGATTAATCTGATTTTTATCTGCCACATCAACATTAAAGGCTTTTGCATTAATACCAAGTGATTTTAGTTTCTTAACAGCTGCTTCACTTTTTTCTATATTACGAGCCCAAATTGCAATATCAGCGCCTGCTTGTGCAAGACCGGTAGCAAATCCCAAACCAATACCACCATTGCCACCAGTGACAACAGCAACTTTGCCCTTAAGGGACATTAGGCAGAGGCTGGGTCGGTTAAATCTTCGAAAGTATCAGGCATTGCAGTTTTAGCAGTTCCTTTAAAGGTGAAAGTTGCCTCAGCTGTCTCATCTGAAACATCTACCAAAATAATCTCTCCTGCTTTTAAATCACCAAATAGCATCTTCTCAGATAAGACATCTTCTAATTCGCGTTGAATTGTTCTGCGAAGTGGGCGAGCGCCAAGTGCTTGGTCATAGCCGCGTTTAGCAAGCAATGCTTTAGCAGCAGTTGTTAATTCAATTCCCATATCTTTCGCACGCAGACGCTCATCTAGGTGAGCAATCATTAAGTCAACAATCTGAACAATCTCAGCCTCAGTTAACTGATGGAAGACCACAATGTCATCAATACGGTTTAAAAACTCTGGACGGAAGTGAGTCTTAAGCTCATCTCCTACCTTTGCCTTCATGCGTTCATAACTACCTTGAGCATCTGCAACATTTGCAAAACCAAGTGATAGTGCTTTAGATATATCGCGAGTACCTAAGTTGGTAGTCATAATGATGATGGTGTTCTTAAAATCAACTACACGGCCATGAGCATCTGTTAGACGACCATCCTCTAGTACTTGAAGGAGTGCGTTAAAGATATCTGGATGAGCTTTTTCAATCTCATCAAATAGCACCACTGAGAATGGGCGACGACGCACCTTCTCAGTTAACTGGCCACCCTCGTCATAACCAACATAACCAGGAGGAGCACCAAATAAGCGAGAGGCGGTGTGTTTTTCAGAGTACTCAGACATATCAAGTTGGATCAATGCATCTGCATCTCCAAATAAGAATTGCGCAAGAGTTCTTGAAAGCTCAGTCTTACCAACACCAGAGGGTCCAGCAAAAATAAATGATCCACCAGGACGTTTTGGATCTTTAAGCCCAGCCCGAGTTCTACGAATTGCTTGAGATAAAGCTTTAATCGCTTGGTCTTGGCCAATTACCCGTTTGTGTAATTCATCTTCCATGCGAAGCAAACGTGCAGTCTCTGCCTCAGTTAATTTAAATACTGGAATACCAGTTGCAGTTGATAGGACCTCTGCTATTAACTCCTCATCAACCTCAGCGACTACATCAAGATCACCGGCTTTCCAATTCTTCTCACGCTCTGCCTTTTCAGTAATTAAATTCTTTTCTTTATCGCGAAGGGAGGCTGCCTTTTCAAAATCTTGGCCATCAATTGCAGACTCCTTCTCTTTGCGAGCATTTGCAATCTTTTCATCAAACTCACGAATCTCAGGTGGCACAGTCATTCGGCGGATCCGAAGTCGAGATCCTGCCTCATCAATTAAATCAATTGCTTTATCTGGCAGGTGACGGTCTGAAACATAACGATCAGCAAGAGTTGCAGCTGAAACTAACGCACCATCTGAAATAGAAACCTTATGGTGGCTCTCATAACGATCACGAAGACCCTTAAGAATCTCAATTGTGTGTGCAACTGTTGGCTCTGCAACTTGAATTGGTTGAAAACGACGTTCAAGGGCAGCATCTTTTTCTAAGTGTTTGCGGTACTCATCAAGAGTTGTAGCGCCAATAGTCTGCAGCTCACCGCGGGCAAGCATTGGCTTTAATATCGAAGCTGCATCAATTGCACCTTCAGCCGCTCCTGCTCCTACTAATGTGTGAATTTCATCAATAAACAAAATAATATCGCCACGAGTTCTGATCTCTTTTAATACCTTCTTTAAACGCTCTTCAAAATCACCACGGTATCTAGAGCCGGCAACAAGTGCGCCAAGATCTAATGAATAGAGTTGCTTGTCTTTAAGTGTCTCTGGAATATCACCTTTGATAATTGCTTGGGCTAAACCTTCAACAACTGCGGTCTTACCAACTCCTGGCTCACCAATTAATACTGGGTTATTTTTAGTACGGCGAGATAAAACCTGCATAACTCGCTCAATCTCTTTCTCACGACCAATTACTGGATCTAACTTTCCTTCGCGTGCTGCTTGAGTTAAGTTGCGGCCAAATTGATCTAAGACTAAAGATGTTGCTGGTTGACCTTCGGCAGGGCCACCAGATGTAACCGCCTCTTTACCTTGGTAACCAGAGAGTAATTGAATAACCTGTTGGCGAACCCGGGAGAGATCTGCACCAAGTTTTACTAATACTTGAGCAGCTACTCCTTCACCTTCGCGAATTAATCCTAAAAGAATATGCTCAGTTCCAATGTAATTGTGTCCTAATTGCAAAGCCTCACGGAGTGATAACTCTAAAACTTTTTTAGCTCTTGGTGTAAATGGAATATGCCCAGAAGGTGCTTGTTGTCCTTGGCCAATAATCTCTTCAACCTGTGAGCGAACTGCTTCGAGAGAAATGCCTAGCGACTCAAGTCCCTTAGCGGCAACTCCTTCACCTTCATGAATTAAACCTAAAAGAATATGTTCAGTTCCGATGTAATTGTGGTTGAGCATGCGTGCTTCCTCTTGCGCCAACACAACAACGCGACGAGCACGATCGGTAAACCGTTCAAACATCTGTAGAACCTTTCTTCTTAATGTAAATAGCATAATGGCAAGGGGCGACCTTGCGCACTTTAATTTGGCTGTGAATAACTCGCCTATATATTGGGTGTGTTACGCCTCTATAACCCTATAAGTGGGAGATTTATGCCCAAAATTTAAAGAATTTTTAGCATCCGGGTATTGCCTAGGGTGTTGGGCTTCACACTCTCTAAATCCAAAAACTCTGCAATACCTTCATCATATGAGCGAAGCAATTGAGCATAAACATCTGGTTCAACTGGAGCGCCTTGAATTTCGTTAAAACCATGAGAGTCAAAGAATTTTGTTTCGAAGGTTAAACAAAATACTTTCTTTACACCAATTTCTTTAGCTTTATTTAAAATACTTTCTAAAATTGCATGTCCAATTCCTTTACCTTTCATTGATTCAATTACAGCAACAGTTCTAACCTCTGCTAGATCTTCCCAGAGAATATGTAGTGCCCCGCAACCAACTACCTCGCCATTAACTTCAGCAACAGTAAACTCTTGAACACCTTCATATAATGTTACAGTCTCTTTAGAAAGTAATCTGCGCTGGGCGGCATATGAATCAACGATTGATCTAATTTTTTTAATATCAGAGGTTCGAGCTGCTCGTACTACTAACTCCATTACTCATCCCCAGCAGTTGGTTTCACCAGTGGAAATAAAATTGTCTCTCTAATTCCTAATCCGGTTAGCGCCATTAATAATCGGTCAACACCCATACCCATTCCACCCATTGGTGGCATGCCATACTCCATTGCTCTTAGGAAATCTTCATCTAACCCCATCGCCTCTAAATCTCCACCAGCCCCAAGCTTTGCTTGCTCAACTAAACGCTCTCGCTGGATAACTGGATCAATCAACTCTGAGTATCCAGTTGCAAGTTCAAAACCTTCAATATAAAGATCCCATTTCTCAGCAACTCCGGCAATTTCGCGGTGTGCTCTTACTAATGGAGATGTATCTACCGGAAAACCTTTAACAAACGTTGGACCTTTTAATTTATCTACGCAAATATGCTCAAATATTACTTCCGCTAATTTTCCAGTAATCCATTTAGGATCAGATTTAATACCTAATTTGTTGGCAATTTTCTTTAAATTATCAATCGAGGTTTGTGCACTTACCTTCTCACCAACTGCATCTGAAATTGCATCAAAGAGTGAGAGCTCACTCCATTTACCGCCAAGATCTACCTCGCGCCCATCATGGTGTTTAGCGGTGTGTGAACCAAAAACAGCTTTAGCGCAATCTTGAACTAAGCTTCTAGTTAATTCAGCCATGGTATTCCAGTCACCATATGCCTCATATGTTTCAATCATTGCAAACTCCGGTGAGTGTGAGGAGTCAGCGCCTTCATTACGGAAATTACGATTAATTTCAAAAACCTTTTCAAGTCCACCAACTACACATCTTTTTAGATAAAGCTCTGGAGCAATTCTTAAAAATAGATCCATCTCATAAGCATTACTAAAGGTTTTAAATGGCCTAGCTGCTGCCCCGCCATGCATTACCTGAAGCATCGGAGTTTCAACCTCTAAGAAATTACGGGAGTTAAAAGTATTTCGCAGCGAGCGCATAACTGCTGGCCGTAATCTGGCATTACTTCTTGCCTCAGGCCTAACAATTAAATCCACATATCTCATTCTTACTCGACTCTCCTCAGAGAGTGGTTTATGTTCTCCTGGAAGTGGGCGAAGTGCTTTAGCTGCTAGCGCAAATGAATTAGCCAGAATCGATAACTCTCCCCGCTTTGAAGTAATTACCTCACCAGTTACCGAAACAATGTCACCTAGATCAATCTCTGATTTCCATATTTCAAGTTGTTCTTCACCAATTTTATCTAGTGAAAACATTGCCTGCAGTTCACTGCCATCACCTTCGCGTAAATTGGCAAAACAAAGTTTGCCAGTATCGCGTTTAAAAATTACCCGGCCAGTTATAGATTCAATAATTCCAGTTGAAATATCGATTGGTAGCTCTTTATGTTTTTCACGAATCTCTAAAAGTGAAATGGTTCTAGGAACTGAGACTGGATATGGATCAACACCGCGCTTTAAGATCCCAGCGCGCTTTTCCCGACGAATTCGCAGTTGTTCGGGTAGATCATCCTCATCAGCCATGATGAGTTAAATCCTACCCGTGCAGGGTGGAGTTATGAATTAATTACGCTCATGTACTAAGCGCAATCCGATTAATGTCAGATCTGGTTCATGGAACTCAATCATTTCGCTAATACCAAGTACTAATGGGGCAAGGCCACCAGTTGCTATTACACAAACCTCACCAGAGTCTGGATATAGATCGGCTAGCTCATCAATAATTCGATTTACCAAGCCATCTACTTGACCTGCAAATCCATAAATAGTTCCAGATTGCAGCGCCTCAACAGTGTTCTTACCAATTACTGATTTTGGTTTAACTAACTCAACTTTGCGAAGTTGGGCAGCACGTGCTGCTAATGCCTCAACTGAGATCTCAATACCAGGGGCAAGTGCACCACCTAGAAACTCACCCTTAGGTGAGATGACATCTAAATTTGTTGAGGTTCCAAAATCAACCACAATTGCTGGACCATCTGAGCCATATAAAGTAAATGCAGCGAGTGAGTTAACAATTCGATCCGCGCCTATCTCTTTAGGATTATCAACTAATAATGGAACACCAGTTTTAACTCCTGGTTCAATAATTGTGGTGCGAATATCACTGAAGTGATCTGCTACTAACTTTCTAATCTCTCGCAATACTGCCGGCACAGTTGAACAAATTGCCACACCAGTAATATCAAAGCCATCAACTAATGCTGAATACTGCAGCCATAACTCATCTGCGGTGTCTCTTGGGTCAGTCTTTACCCGCCAGGATTGCTCTAACTTATCCTTATTAAATACACCAAGTACGGTATTGGTATTGCCAACATCTATTGCAAGTAACATTACTTTCCCTTTCTAAAATCAAGGCCAATATCAAAAACTGGGGCGGAGTGAGTTAGCGCACCAACTGCTAGGTAATTAACTCCAGTATCTGCATAAGCCTTGGCATTACTAATTACTAACCCACCAGATGCTTCAAGTTTTACCGATCCGGCGGTTTTTAAAACAGCTTCTTTGCACTGCTCAACACTCATATTGTCTAATAAAATCAAATCTGGTTTGAGTGAGATTGCTTCATCTAACTGATTAATAGAATCTATTTCAATCTCAACTGATTTATTTGGGTACTTCTCTTTAATCAATTTAAATGCTGCAGTAATACTGCCAGCTGCCACAATATGGTTATCTTTAATAAGGGCAGCCTCCGATAGTGATATCCGGTGGTTTGTCCCACCACCCATGCGAACTGCAAACTTTTCTAATTGGCGAAGCCCTGGTGTGGTCTTACGGGTATCTCTAATTTCACACTTTGTGCCGGCAACAGCTAATGCCCATTGGCTAGTAAGAGTTGAAATACCACTTAAATGAGATAGGAAATTAAGCGCAGTTCGCTCTGCTAATAATAATTTTCTTGTATTTCCTTGAGCGGTAATTAATACCTTGCCAGCTGAAACCTTAGCGCCCTCATCAACTAAGACCTCATAATGATTAACTCCACAGTACTCAAGTACTGCAGCTGCTACATGCAACCCACTAACAACTCCAGCTGAGCGAGCAATAAAATCAGCACTTATAACCTGTGAATCAGCAATTGTGGCAACAGAGGTAATGTCCTCACCCCCTGCTAAATCTTCACCGATTGCATCTTTAACCTGCTGAAATATGTGATTTGATGACAGACCTAAGGTTTTTAAATTATCACGCAATAAATTCATTTAATTACCTCCACATCACTATGCCATGTGCCATCTACATCAATGCTTTCAATAACTCTACTTAACCACTTATCGGAAGATTGTGGGTAATCACTTCGCCAATGTGAGCCTCGGGACTCAGTTCTAAGCAGAGCAGATTTAACAATTGCGGTAGCAAGTAGGTGCAGGTTAGATGCCTCCCACGCCTCAATTCTTGGCTCGCTACTTACTAACTTTGATAACTCCTGCAAAGTTTGCATGGTCTTGCGCAATGAGCTTTCAGATCTCATCACACCCGCACCTTCACTCATTGCAATTTGCAGTGGCAAAAGTATTTTAGGATCAAGCAAGATTGCTCTCTTATCCTCTGCTATCTCTTCCTGAGCTGGTAATTGTTTAGCTAATGCAGCTGCAATTCGCGCACCAAAAACTAATCCTTCAAGAAGTGAGTTTGAAGCAAGTCGATTGGCACCATGAGCACCTGTGCAAGCAGATTCACCACATATATAAAGACCTGGTACAGATGATTGGCCATCTAAATCAACTAATACACCCCCTGATGCATAGTGTGAGGCGGGAGATACTGGAATCTTTTCCTTAGTTGGATCTATTCCGTTTGCAATACAGGAGGCGTATATTGTGGGAAATCTGTTGGTGAAATCATTTATTTTTGTTGCATCTAGCCAAACATGTGGTTGACCACTTAATTGCATCTGATTAAATATCTCTTTTGCTACAACATCTCTAGGTGCTAAATCTGCTTGCGGATGTTTACCAACCATAAATTGTTCATTTTTATGGTTTAATAAAATTGCGCCCTCACCACGTACTGCCTCACTTATTAATGGTTGCTGTCCTCTATTTGCTAAATCTCGCCACAGCACAGTTGGGTGAAACTGCACAAACTCAACATCAGCCACCTTCGCACCAGCACGTAATGCCAGTGCAACTCCATCACCAGTTGAGACAGCTGGGTTAGTAGTTTGTGAGTAAACCTGACCAAGGCCACCGGTTGCTACAACTACCGCTCTAGCAACTGCCCGGCCAACACCATCTCTACTACCTGCGCCAATTACATGCAGTGTCACACCACAGACTCGACCACTTGCACTCTTTAACGCATCGATTGCAAGTGCGTGCTCAATAATTTCAATTCCGGCATCCTCTCTAACTGCAGCAAGTAATGCTCTAGAAACCTCAGCACCAGTCGCATCCCCGCCGGCATGAAGTATTCGATTGCGCAGATGTCCACCTTCGCGGGTTAATGCAATCTCACCAGTCTCTGATTTATCAAAGACTGCTCCTTGCGCAATTAATTTTCTAACCGCTTCAGGTCCTTCTGAAACTAAAACATCAACAGCTTTTATGTCACATAAACCAGCACCTGCTGCCAATGTGTCTTTCTTATGTTGATCTGGTGTATCTCCTGGCCCTAATGCTGCAGCAATACCACCTTGCGCCCACTTAGTTGAGCCCTCATCAATTCTTGCTTTAGTAACTAATAAGACAGATAAGTTATGCGCTCTTAAATTTAATGCAGTAGTAAGGCCAGCAACACCTGAGCCAATTACAATTACATCAGCACTTGTGCTCCATCCAGGTAGACCAGTTAATAGCTTCATTTCACCCCACCCATACGCATATTGTCGAGCAACCTCACCTGATTTACCCAACCAGCAATAATTACCCGCTTATTTACAGTACCTGCAACAGCTGGCATAAATGTGGTTTCATCAATTACCTCAAGATAATCAACTTTAAACTCACTCTCTGTTTCTAATACTTTTTTCATTTGCTCAACTGTCGCCATTTTTAATACCTTTGGAATTACTAGAGAGGCGTTTCGACCACTCTCATTTAATTTAACATTTCTAGATGAGATCGCAACTTGATCTAAATCACGAATTGTTGGGCCGGAGATTATTTCAATCGGAAGTTCCAATTGTTTAACCATCTGCTTAATTAAAAATAATTGCTGAAAATCCTTCTCGCCAAAGACCGCTGCTTTTGGTTTTACTAAATCAAATAACCTTTTGACAACTGTTAGCACGCCAGAGAAGTGGCCAGGCCTTGCTTGACCTTCATATAAATTACCAATTGGCCCTGCTGAAATCTTTTCAATATCACCTGGATAAATGACTGACTCACTTGGTGCAAAGACAGCGGTAGCACCTGCCGCCTTAGCTAACTCCAAATCTCTCTCTAAACTCTTTGGATAATTTGCTAAATCATCTTTATTCTCAAATTGAAGTGGATTAACAAAAATACTAACTAAGACTTGATCACTTTTTGATTTAGCTAACTTAATTAATGATTGATGGCCGGCATGAAGTGCGCCCATTGTTGGGACTAGTACATCGTATTTTTGGCGCGCTAAATCATCAACAGATTTAAGTAGGTCAATCATTGCTCCAGTCCTTTCCGGGTACCGGGCTAGATCACAAGTTTAACTGCTCTTGGCGATAGATGCCAAAAGGGTTTTAATCTCACCAACACCTGGAATTACTGCCTTCGGGTCAATGGCAAACCAGGGTGCTAGAACAAACTCTCTTAAATGTGCAAGTGGATGAGGCAGTTTAAGAGTAGGTGAATCAATTACTTGATCACCGTAAACAATTAAATCTAAATCAATAAGTCGCGGCCCCCACTTCACATCTCTTACTCTGCCTATTTGATCCTCAATCGATAATAATTTTTTAAGTAGATCAATAGCTGCTAACTCACACTCACCAATTGCAACAGCATTTAAAAAATCATCCTGCTTAGGTCCACCTACCGGTTTAGTTTCTATATAAGTTGAAACTTTCAATTCTGTGAGAACTTTCTCTAACTCTGCTATGGCAATATCTAAATTAAGCTTGCGGTTTTCTAGATTTGAGCCAAGTGAGATAACCGCCTTCATCGCTTGCGCACAATTTGAACCGATACATCACTAAATGCAACTGGAATAGGTGCTTCTGGTTTGTGAACAGTAATTGTTACCTGACTTACTCGCTTAAACTCTTTTAAAATAGATTTTGCAATATTTTCTGCCAGCGTCTCAATTAATAAAACTGGATCTCCAACTATATGTCCATTTATAAGCTCAGCTACCGCTGCATAATTAACCGTCTTTTCTAAATTATCTTTTAGATCTTTAAGATTTACCTTTAGTTGAGCATCAACAATAAATTTTTGTCCATCACTTCGCTCTTTAGGTAATACCCCATGAAAGCCGGTAGCAGTAATTCCAGTTATATTTATTAGATCACTCATTTACGTAGCCGCTCAATAACTGAGATTGCATCTTGGTGAGCTTTAACCCCATGAGTTCGCACACCCCAAACCTTAAGCCGTGCCAACTCTGTAGTTAAAGCAATAGTTGCTGCCTCCCGGCTATCAGTATCTTTAGCATTTATTAACTCACCTAAAAATCTTTTTCTAGATACACCTACTAATAGTGGGTAACCTAATAATTGAAACCGTTCAATATTTTGTAAGATCTGCCAATTATGCTCTGCCTCTTTTGCAAAGCCAATTCCTGGATCTAAAATGATTTGCTCAGCAAGTACGCCTTGAGTTAATAAGTTAGTAACTCGCTCATCTAACTCATCTTTAACCTCTTTAACTACATCTTCATAAACTGCTTGCTTTTGCATATCTTTTGCGTGCCCTCGCCAATGCATAACTATGTATTGCACCTTAGGGTTTGCAGCAATTACCGCAGCCATCTTTAGGTCAGATAATCCGCCACTTACATCATTTACATATAGCGCGCCCACTGCAATTGCAGCTTTTGCCACCTCAGATCGCATAGTATCAACACTTACTACTGCGCCATCTTTTACTAACTCTGTGATCACTGGAATTACTCTGGCTAACTCCTCTTCCTCACTAATTCGCTCAGCCCCTGGCCTAGTTGATTCACCACCAACATCAATAATGTCAGCACCCTCTGCGATTAATCTTCTGCCTTGTGCTATTGCATCGGTTTTAGATAAATACTTACCACCATCTGCAAATGAATCTGGGGTGACATTTAATATGCCCATTACAACTGTGCGGCTCATATTCTTACTACCTTGTTTGATTTATTAAAGAGATTGCTTCAGCTCTAGTTGCAGAGTTTAATAATTGGCCGCGCACTGCACTTGTTGTAGTACGGGCTTGAGATTTTCTCACTCCGCGCATTGACATACATAAATGCTCACAATCAATAATCACAATTACACCACCAGGTTGCAAGATTTCAACTAATGCATCGGCGATCTGTGAGGTTAACCGCTCTTGCACCTGTGGCCTTCTTGCATATAAATCAACAAGACGTGCAAGTTTTGATATTCCAGTAATCCTTCCACTCTCACCTGGTATATAACCAATATGTGCTACGCCATGAAATGGGGTCAGGTGATGTTCGCAGTGGGAAAAGACTTCAATCTCGCGAACAATTACTAACTCTTTATGACCAATATCAAAGGTAGTAGTTAGTACATCCTCTGGCTTTTGCCAAAGGCCGGCAAAGTTTTCCGCTAATGCTTTTGCCACTCGCTTTGGCGTATCTTTTAAACCATCACGGTTTGGGTCTTCACCTAATGCATTAAGTAACTCTGTTACCGCTTTTTCTGCCCGCACTTGATCAAACTCCTTTTTAGCACCACCATCATGTGGTCCCATTGAAACGGAGCTAATCTCACTCATTTACATCTTTACTAATATCTTTAGCACTTTTTTTAACTGGCGCTTTCTTAACCGATTTGTCCTCTTCAACTACTTTAACTTTTGCTGGTTTTAATGCAACTGGTGGTTGATTAGAGGGTGTTCTGTTTTGAGAACCAGTCCAAGCTGGTCTTGATTTAACCTTCTTAACTCGCTTAAATGCTTTGGCAATCTCTTCCTTATTTAAAGTTTCATTCTCAAGCAACTCTTCAACTAATTGATCTAAAATATCTCGGTTTGCAACCAAAATATCAAACGCCTCTTGGTGGGCATTTTCAATCATCTCTCTAATCTCACTATCAACAATGGCAGCAACATTTTCAGAGTAATCTCTTTGATGGCCATAATCTCGGCCTAGGAATGGTTGTGAATCTGAAATTCCTAATTTAATTGCGCCAAGTCTTTGGGTCATTCCATATTGGGTAACCATTGCTCGGGCAAGGTTTGTAGCTTTTTCAATATCATTTGAGGCACCAGTTGTTGGATCATGGAAAATTAATTCCTCCGCTGCTCTACCACCCATTGTGTAGGCAAGTTGGTCAAGCATCTGATTGCGAGTAACTGCGTAACGATCTTCATCTGGTAAGACCATTGTGTAACCAAGTGCGCGACCTCTTGGCATGATTGTAATTTTATGAACTGGATCAGTGTGAGGAAGTGCGTGAGCAACCAATGCATGCCCGCCTTCATGATAGGCGGTAATTCTTCGCTCCTCCTCCGTCATAAGCCGAGAAACTCTTTGTGGACCTGCCATAACGCGATCAATTGCTTCATCTAAATCAGAGTTCTTAATAACTTTTCTATCTTCTCGAGCTGCTAGCAATGCCGCCTCATTTAATACATTTGCTAAATCTGCACCAGTAAAACCTGGGGTGCGCTTTGCATATGATGATAAATCAACATCTTTTGCAACTGGTTTATTTTTTGCGTGCACAGTGAGAATTGCAGCTCGTCCTTTTAGATCTGGCCTGTCAACTGGAATCTGACGATCAAATCTTCCTGGGCGAAGAAGTGCTGGATCTAAAACATCTGACCTATTTGTTGCAGCAATTAAAATAACCTGACCATTTGCTTCAAAGCCATCCATCTCAACTAATAATTGATTAAGGGTTTGCTCTCGCTCATCATTTCCACCACCAAGACCTGCGCCGCGCTGGCGACCAACTGCGTCAATCTCATCGATAAAAATAATTGCTGGAGCATTTTGTTTTGCTTGGGCAAACAAATCCCTAACTCTTGATGCACCAACACCAACAAACATCTCCACAAACTCAGAGCCTGAGATTGAATAGAAAGGAACCTTTGCCTCACCCGCTACCGCTCTAGCAAGTAATGTCTTTCCAGTTCCTGGCGGGCCATATAACAAAACGCCCTTAGGGATCTTGGCACCGATTGCTTGGTACTTATCAGGGCTTGCTAGAAAATCTTTTATCTCACGTAACTCTGCAACTGCTTCATCAGCTCCTGCAACATCTGCAAAAGTGTTAGTTGGCATCTCTTTGTTTTGTAACTTAGCTCTGGATCTACCAAAGGAAAGTACCCGACCGCCTTGGCCGCCGCCCATAAATAACAGCAGTAAGAAAATAATCAAAAAGATTGGCAAAATACTTAAGATAAGTGAGATGAAAAATGATTGAGTTGGAACTTCAACATTCCAATTAGTAGCTGGTGGATTACTAGTTAATAACTCAACAATTATCGGCTCTTGCCCAGTTACATAAGATGCCTCAAGATGAGATGCGCCATCAACAAACTCACCATCTTTTAAAACTACCCGTACTTTTTGCTCACGGTCAATTACGATCGCTGATTTCACATTATCTTTTGAAATCTCATTTAAAATAACAGAGGTATCAACTGTGATGAACTCTTTGCCACTAGTTGAAATTTGACCAAAAATACTCACGCCAATAAGGGCGGCGATAATCCAAAATAAAGGGCCACGTAAAATTCTGCGGATTAATTGTGGTGAAGGTTTAGTCGGCTTCTTGCCACTCTTCAGCCCTTTTAATTTAGGCATTTTAATCTGCTTCTTTTGCGCCACTTATTTTTTCACTTTCTTAAAGCTACTAATGAGGGGCCTAAGAATAAAGGTGTTTGGCAAGAACGCCAATAAATGGCAGATTTCGATACTTCTGATTGAAATCTAGCCCATAACCAACCACAAACTCGCTTGGAATATCAAAGCCAACATACTTAGCCTCTACCTGCACAGTCGCTGCATCTGGCTTACGTAAGACTGTCAAAATTGAAACTGATTTAGCCCCACGAGATAATAAATTCTCAGAGAGCCAAGAAAGTGTTAGACCGGTATCTAAAATATCCTCAATAATTAAAACTTCTCTTCCTAAAATATCATTATCTAAATCTTTTAAAATTCTAACTACGCCACTTGATTTAGTTCCTGCGCCATATGATGAAACAGCCATCCAATCCATATCAGCATGGCGTTGTAGATGGCGAGAAAAATCTGCCATTGCCATTACTGCCCCTTTTAATACACCTACTAAAATTAAATCTCTATCTTTGTAATCTTTTTCAACTTGAGCAGCTAACTCTTTTAGTCGAGTTTGAATTTGCTCCTCGCTAACAACAACTCTTTCAATGTCATTACCAAGTGCTGATAGATCCACAATGCTCCCTTAAATTATTGGGTTGAGAGGGTAATTCTGCCCGAATTTCGCAAAAGCTTCACATTCCCAGGAAGTGATACCTCTTTTTGGCCATGCCAATCAGAAATGAGCGCCTGTGCTGCTGCAATATGTTCGGCAGTGAGTGAGCCAGCTGGTGCACCAGCTTTATAGATAGCAAGTCTTAAAACTCGAGTTGTAATCGCTTTAGGTAGCCGCTCTAGCTCCTTAACATCTAAATTAAATGAATCTGCTTGATTAAAATACTCAGCTGCAAAACCATCTAATGCATCGGCATCATCGCGAAGCAGATCTGCACTGCGTACTAATGCCTCAGTAATACCAGGCCCAAGATTGTCTTCAATAATTGGTAGTAGATTTTTGCGCACTCTAACTCTAGTAAATCTTAAATCCTCATTATGTGGATCAGACCAAATTTCAATACTCGCCTCCGAGCAGGCAGCGGTTGTGACCTCTCGCGAAATCTTAAGTAGGGGGCGAACAAAAACATTGTTCTTCACTGCCATGCCAGATAATGATCTAGCGCCAGATCCTCTAGCAAGACCTAATAAAACATTTTCTGCTTGATCATTTAATGTGTGAGCAAGTAAGAAATACTTTGGTTGGTAGGTTTCAATAAATTGATTAAAGAGCTGATAGCGAGCGCGCCGAGCCGATGCCTCTAATCCATCAGTCATTGTTACCTGCGCTCTGGCAGATTCAACTTGAGTAAAACCTATTTGTTTAAGCCGCTCAATTGTTTGTGAAGTAATTTGCGCAGAACCTTCTTGCAAACCATGGTCAATTACAATTGGAATTACCTTTGTATTTGATCTCTCTATAAATAATGCAACTGCAAGTGCCATTGAATCTGCGCCCCCTGAGCAACCAAATAAAACAGGTTGCGCAGAATCACTCAGCCATGGTTTAACCGCTTTGCGGATCTGCCATAACGCTGGGGTGTTTTCAATCTTCACTAACCTAGATTAGACCCGACCCCCGTATGGCATTAAACCCTTAACGCTATAGATGCTTGAAAAGAGCAAATCTTTATCTTTGTTATGCGCTTCCCACATCATGCCATCACCGGCATAGATGGACATATGGTGGATTGTGCTAACTGTTCCTTTGTATGAATAGAAAAGTAGATCTCCAGGTACTAACTCACTTAGTGGGACACGCTTTGTTGCTACCCAATATAGAGAGGAGTTCAGTCGATCCCAATTTGGCCAACCAAGACCAGCTGATTTATAAGCAGCATAAATTAAACCAGAGCAATCAAATGTATTAGGTCCTTCACTTCCCCAAACATATTTCTTTCCCGCATTGACCTGCTTTGCAGAGTATGCAACCGCCTCTATCCGCATTGCCTCAGTTGCTCTAGTACTGCTTCTACCTGTGAAGCCGATATCTGGCCAGATCTTTGATTGATCAACTGTTACTGCTGCCCGCTCAGCATTTGCCTCTTCTAATAATGCAAGTTGTCGTTGTTGTTCTAGTGTTACCCGAGTTTTTTGAGCAACCGCTAACTCTTTTGCTAACTTATCTTGGACAACTTGTAACTTATCAACCTCTGCTTTCTGCATAGATTGGGCGGTATCTGCCTCTTTTTTAGCAGATGCTACTTTAACGGTGGCAACACTCTGTGCCTTCTTAGCAGTATCTGCTACGACCTGAGCGGAGGAGGCAATTTTCTCTGCTGATTTAAATCGCTCTAACGCTGTTGAATTATTCTCACCTAACACATCTAAGGTTGTTAAGCGATCTGCTAAATCCTGTGGCCCATCCGCCTTAAGTAGGGAATCTAAATTAGTAAATCCACCCCCCATTACATATGCATTTACCGCTAATTTTCCGATCGCAATTTTGCCATTACTAACAGATGTTTGAGCAATCTGTAAATGTTTCATAGCAAGATCTGCTTTTTTAGTCTTAAGTTTTAACTCATTTTGCGCAGCTAAATAAGCTTTGCGCTTTGTTGCTGCAATAACAGATAGTTGTTTAAGTGTCTTCTTTGCATTATTTAACTTTGCTGCTGCAGCATCTGCTACTGCTTTCTTTTCAGCCTCTAGCTTCTTGGCTGCATCAATTTGAGCTTGGGTTGGCTTTGGGGTGGCAGCAATAGCAACAGTTGGAGTAAGTGTTGTAATTAGAATAGCAGCGATTATTTTTTTCAACATTTAATTTGCTACATCCCGCCTCTTAAACAAGAAAGCAACAACTATAAGACCAACTAGCAAAAATGCATAGGATGTGAATAAGGCGTATTGATAAGAGATTTTCTCACTTCCACCTTGTGCAACTACTGAGAGTAATTGGCCTGGAAAGTATCGATCAATATTTTTAACAAAAGCAGAGAGTAATCCTTCAATAATTAAATTCCAGATTACACCGATTGAGATCGCAGATATTGGCGACCTAAATAGCAATCCAAGAATCATGCCAAAAATTCCGTAGCCAATAGTTGCAATTAAAACATTAATAAAGCCGCGAAGGGCGGCATCTCTGGCATCGGGGGTGCTCCAAGCGGTAGTTGAAATATCTTTCACACCAGCTAATAAATATGAGAGTGCGATTGCAAGGCCAGCAGATAAGGTGACCATGGCAATTGCAAATAATTTCATAGCAGCTAACTTGCCAATTAAAATCTTCATTCTGGCTGGTTGGCGTACTAATAAATTACGTAAGGTTCCATAGGTGTACTCCTGGGCGGTTTGCGCGGCAAATATACATAACGCCACAATGCCAAGCAGGCCTGCTGAATTACTAAAACTTAATGAAGCACCACTTGGTAGGGATAAGACATCCCGGCCAATCTTTATGCCCCGCTCACCATTGCCCTCTGGTGAATCTACTAATAAGAAAAGTAGTGAGGTAACTAAGCTGGTAACAAAGATAACGGCGGCAAATGTTGATAATGAAAGTGAGGGCCTACGTAATTTAACTAGCTCTGCTCTAACTACATTTAACATAATCACTCACCCGTCATTTCAAAGAAGGTCTCCTCTAATGAGGGGCGAACTGGAGTCAGTGAGGCTAAAACAATGCCAGCTGTAAATGAGGCGCGGTTTAACTCAGCCGAAAAGTCTGAGGTACCTGTTACATGCACTGCGCCATCTTTTATTATCGCATCATGGCCCGCTGCCTTTGCAAGCTGTGCTAGTTTTTCTAGATCTAATGATTTTTCTGGCTTTGCCACAATTACTGGTTGTTGCTTAGCAAGTAGCTCACTAGTTTTACCAGAGAAAATAACCTTACCAAGGCGCAACATAACTAAGTAATCACTAATCATTTCAATCTCAGATAAAAGATGTGATGATACGAAAACTGTTGTGCCGCTATCTGCTAATTTACGAAGTAGGGTGCGAACCTCATGAATACCAGCTGGATCTAAGCCATTAGTTGGCTCATCTAAAACCAATAACTTTGGATTTGGTAGTAGGGCAGCAGCAATTCCTAATCGTTGTTTCATGCCAAGTGAGTAGGTTTTAAACTTTGAATTACCGCGATCACCTAGTCCTACTAAATCTAATAAGCCTTGAATTGAATCGGTGGCAAAGCCACCGAGTTTGGCAAGTACAGTTAAATTTTGAGTTCCAGTAAGTGCTGGATAAAAAGCTGGTCCTTCAATCATTGCGCCCACAAAGGGTAAATACTTTCCCGGCTCAGTAATTGACTCACCTAATACATGGCCACTGCCGGTAGTTGGTGAGATTAAGCCAAGTAGCATTCTGATGGTAGTTGTCTTACCAGAACCATTTGGGCCAACAAAGCCACAGATACTTCCCATTGGGACCTCAAAGTTGGCATGAGATAACGCCATTCGGTCGCCATACTTTTTTGATAAATCGGCAACATCAAGTGCCAGTGGGGAGGACATAGGAAAATTATCTCATTACTTGCGGTGAAAACTATGTAAGCAATACTCCAGCAACTAGTAAAAGTGAGTAAATGCTGAGAAAAACGATAGATGCTTGGAACAACCTGCTGGCATTGATCTCACTTGGCTGCCTACTTAACTTTATTAATTGCCACTTCCAACCAGCGATAAGAGCTATGGTAAGTAGCAATGTCCAACTGGGAAGGGCAGCGGTAGTAATTAATAATATTGCAACAACTGACATTGCACTTGAGTGCAACCACATCTGAGTAATTACTGATTTTATTGGGGCTACTGCCGGCAACATAGGAATCTTTGCTGCTGAATAATCATCCTTATAACGCACAGCCAGTGCCCAAAAATGGGGCGGTGTCCAAAAAAAGATTACCAAGAAAAATAACCAAGAGGTGGTAGTTAATGAGTTAGTAACTGCTGCCTGGCCAATCAATGCCGGCATACAACCTGCAATACCACCCCAGACGATATTTTGTGAGGTATGTTTTTTAAGTGCAACCGTGTAGCCAAGTACATAAAAAATAATTGCAATTGCAGTAAGTAGGGTTGCTAACTTGGTTGTAAAGAGATAAAAAATTATTAATGAAACACTTGAGAGTAAAAATGCAAATATTAAGCCGTTCTTTCTAGATATCTCACCTGTTGCAATCGGTCGATTCTCAGTTCGCTTCATTAGTTGGTCAGAGTCAGACTCAATCACCATATTAAAAGCATTAGCACCACCAGCAGCTAATGTGCCGCCAAGTAGTGTCAAAATAGTTAATTTGATATCTGGCATACCACCAGTTGCTAAAAATAAGGCTGGAACTGTTGTTACAAGCAGGAGTTCAACAACTCTTAATTTCATAAGAATGATGTATTTTTTCATTTATATGCAAACTCTACCTTGTTATATTATTTTAATTAATTACAGTAGCGGTAGCGCTTTCAGCCACAATAGTTGTAAGCCCGGTCACAGATGGTTTAGTAATTGTTCCTAGCATTCGATCAATCGCACTTCTTGCCGCATTTTGCATACGTTTTGTTCGACCAACATGGTCGGCAATAACAACAAATATGTACTCTTTTTCACCAGAGGTAGCAAAGCCAGCAAGTGAAACTGTATTCCTAGTTGATCCAGTCTTTGCCTTCACCAAACCAACTGCTTGTGGAGCGGTGGAGTGGTATCTACCAATTAAGGTTCCTGACTGCCCACTGGTGGGAAGTGAGTCATAAACCACCTTTAGTTTTGGTTCACTTCTTATTTTTAATAGTAGCTGTGAGACTGTCACAGCCGATATTCGATTGCCACCAGATAAACCAGAGCCATCCTCTAAATGTAAACCGGTTGTGTCAACGCCTAATGCGGTGAGCTTTTCATTCATCATCTCATTTAAACCATTTTTATCAGCTGCATACCCGCTCTTAGTTGTTGCCAGCATTACCAATCGCTGTGATAAAAGATTATCGCTATAGAGTAAGGCAAATTTGATCATCTTTAGTAACTGTGGGGATTTAATCTCAACTACCTTCTCTGTTATCAAGGATTTTGGATCAATATTTTTATCAAGTGCTTTATAAACAACAGATGCTCTTCTGCCAAGTGCTCGCTTTGCTTTGTAAAGCTCAGTGCCACTCACACCCCTATAAAGTAAGGTAATTTTCTTTAGCTTTTTGTCGGAGGCAAAAGCTTTTTTTATTAAGGTTGGCGTATAGGCCCGTTTATTTGCATCTCGATACTTAGCACTGGATGTCATCCAAGGATCATTCTCACCAAGTATTACAAATACCCCTCTTTTTTCAGTTTTATAAAGTGAGGTGGTAAAAACTGTTGTGCTATCTAATGTCATAGCAACCGCTGTCGCAGATGTTAGTTTTAGAACAGAGGCGGGTGAGCGAAGTATGGTTGATCCACTTTCATAAACAACCTCTTTTGAAGCGCCATCTAATAAAATAATACCTGGCTTAGCTAAATACTTTGATCCTAGGTAATCAAAAAAAGGTTGCGGAAGGACATCCACCGCATTGGCAGGTTGGGTATTAAGTATTAAAGATAATAAAATAAGCACAGATATTTTCTTCATTAGATCTGCGCCTTTCGATTAAATCTTCCCTGCGAAGTTGCAGCACCGATAATTACTAATAATGCACCAACTGGCTCAAACCAAGAAAGTGCCTCACCTAAGAATACCCATCCAACAATAATTGCAACAACTGGCGTGAGATATGTGACAGAGCTTGCGATGGAGCTGCCTGCGGCAGCAATAATTGAGAAGTTCCAAATATATGCAACTCCACTTCCTAATATACCAAGAGCTAACATCGCCAATAGGCTTGCTGGTCGATAGTTGTCTTGAGATATTCCATCATATAAATAAAATGGTAATAAAGTGATTGCTGCCATTACTAATTGAGTAGTCGCAGCTGCCTCCGGTTTTAAGCCAAGTGGAATGATGTTTCTAACTGTATAGGGGAATGAGATGCCGTAGCAGGTAACTGCAATAAGTAATGCAATTACTCCAGTTAACTGATTTTCGCCAACTCCCTGCCAAATTCCTAGAACTACCATAACTCCAATGGCGCCGATAATTAAGCCAATGATTTGTTCTACCTTTAACCTCTCCTCTCTAAAAGCAATCAGCATCACAATTAATGTAGCTAGTGGAGTGGTGGCGTTAATAATTCCAGCAAGAACTGATGTGACATACACCTCGGCGTAAGCAAATAAGATTCCTGGAATTACATTTAACAGCATGGCGAGTATCCAAAGTTTGCGCCAGGTACTTTTATCGCTGGGAAGTTTAATTTTTTTAATCTTAACTACAATTAATAATGTAATAGCCCCTAAAGCACACCTGATAAAGGCGACCCCAAATGGAGTTAAAAACTCAAGGCCAAGTTTTATGAATATAAAGGAGCAGCCCCAAACCACGCCTAATGCAATATAGGCAGGTAGCCATGATTTTCTCATCATCACTCCTTAGCCTTAAGGTTTACTTATGTCTGAATCAAATGTCGGCCCTGGTGAGTTTTACCAGGTTGTTGGCGTAGGCCCACACTCTAAACCATGGCCAACTGATAATCACTTTGATGCTGAATTACTTGAGC
>JAEMTE010000032.1 GCA_016462445.1 Candidatus Nanopelagicus sp.
GGTTTTTCAGTATGCCAGGCTGGGCATTGAGATTGGCACCTGCCGCACTCAGTGCAGGTAGACATATCAAGTAAGCCCTTCCAAGAGATATCAGCAGCTGTGCCAATACCAAATACATCATCCTCTTTAGGATCTTCAAAATTAATCTCTTTTCCATGAGAGATCATCGCTGGTAGCGGCCCTAAGGCATTCTCCTTATTTGGATTTCGCTTAAAGTAAATATTAAAAAATGCTAAAAATCTATGCCAAGCGATTCCCATAGTTAGATTAACTCCAACCACAATAAACCAAACCATTGAGACAACAATTTTGGTAAAGGCAATTATTTGGATTAAGTTCTCAATCTGATTAGCTGAGTAATTACTAAAAAATAAAACCGCAGGGTATGAGATTGCATAATGCCAACTCCAAGATGAAACATTTAATAGCGCACCCTCTAACCCACGCAGTGCAATAACACAAAATACAATTACTAAAATAGTTGCCTCAACATAGTAAGCCTTTTTATTACCTGATCCATAAAACCTAGATGCTCTACCTGGCCTAACCAATCTTGTGCCCTGCCTAATTCCAATTAAGGTAACAATGCTAACTCCAGTAAGTGCTGCGATGGATTCTGCAAGAAATTCATAACCAACAAAGTGACCAATTAATGGCAACGACCACTCTGGGTTTAGTAATTGTCCATATGCGGTAATTAATGTGCCAATTAGTGCGCCAAAGCCAATCATCACAAACCAATGGGCAATACCGGTGGCGGTGAAGTTAAGCATCTTGGTATGAGATAAAACCTCAACCAACATATTTTTTAAGCGTTTGCCTTTATTATTAAAACGGGATGGATCACCTTGGCCTGCTGATATTTTTTTAAATAATTGAAAAGCTCTAAAAGAGAATATGCCAACTGCGGCAGCAGTTAAAAGGTAGGCGATAATTGCGAGCATGGCGTAAGGGTAGGGGTAAGAGTTATCCACAACACTTATCCACGGTGTGGAGAATTACAGGTGTGTAATTAGTACCAGCGGGTGGCGAGTGAGAAGCCGATGCCAACAAAGCCAAAGCCAACCAACATATTCCAAGAGCCAATACCTGGGATTGGATAGGTGGTGGAGGAGATATAGAAGATTACGATCCAAATTAGGCCAATTAGGAAGTTAGCCACCATAACTGGGGCAAGCCACTTTGGGCTCTCAAGCTTTGCATCCTCAGCGGCAAACTGCTCAACCTCTGGGGTGCTTTTCTTGGCTTTGCGAACCTTCTCGCGCACTTTTGACTTCGGCATGGCAGCAGATTACTACACAATTGGCCTATGAGCACCCCAGTACGCAAAATCCTGGTAGTTGATAATTACGACTCCTTTGTCTTTAACCTTGTCCAATATCTACAGCAACTTGGGGCAGAGTGCACAGTAGTTCGCAATGATGCAATCAAGGTAAGTGAGGCTGATAAATATGATGGGGTTTTAATCTCACCAGGTCCTGGCACACCAGAGGCGGCAGGGATAAGTGTTGAGTTAGTTAAATATTGCGCAGATAAAAAGATTCCACTGCTAGGAGTATGCCTAGGACATCAAGCAATCGCAGTTGCATATGGCGCAACAGTTTCTAGAGCACCTGAGTTATTACATGGCAAGACCTCAGTTGTGACACATAAAAATAAATCGGTACTTTCCGATATTCCATCACCATTTACCGCCACCCGCTACCACTCACTTGCGATTGAAAAAGAAACATTACCAAGTGAGTTAGAGATAACTGGTCAAACTGATTCTGGAGTTATTATGGCGGTGCAACATAAGAGCTTGCCAATATGTGGGGTGCAGTTTCATCCAGAGTCTGTTCTTACCGAACATGGTTATCAGATGATTGGTAATTGGCTCCAGATTTGTGGTGATAAGGGCGCTCGCGCTAGATCTGAAGGTTTATCACCAGTTGTTATTAAAGCTTAATTTTTATTAATTGTAATTGTTACCACGCTGCCAATAGTTTTAGTCGCCCCACCCTCAGGTGCTTGGGCAAGGATCTCACCAATTGGTTTACTTGGATCAGATGCGGTTATCTCTCTAATCAAAAAACCTGCTTGAGTTAAAACAGTTTTAGCGCCAATCTCATTTAATCCAACTAAAGAAGGTACCTGAATACTTCCACTTGCAATCTCAAGTATTACACCACTACCAGCGGTGATAGTTGTGCCCGCAGCTGGGTTAATACTTAAAACTACTCCAGGTGCTTGATCTGAATCAGTTGCAATAGTTTGTGATATTAATAAACCTGCAGCAGTTAATTTATACCGCGCCTCCTCTAGTGATAATCCAATAATTCCAACTGGAACAGAGGTATTTCCAGGCCCATCTGAGATAGTTAAAGTTACTGAGCTACCACTTGAGGCATCACTTGTAGCAAGTGGTAATTGAGATGCAACTCGGTCAATTGGAATTTTGCCATCAGGTGCGTGCTCGATATTTATATTAAAGTTCTTAAGTAATGCCCTCGCCTCAACCTCAGTTAAGCCAACCACATTTGGCACCTTTAGTGATGCTGGAGTTGGCGATAAAGAGAGGTAACCAAAAGCAATAAGTAGTACCCCAGCGATGATTGTGCCAAATGTAAGTATTAACTTACTGCGCGGAATAACCTTTTTAATCTTTGTAGTAACCGCTTCGCCATTAATTACATGTTCAAGATCTGCCAGCATCGCCCCAGCATTTTGATATCTACTACCTGGGTTTTTTGCTAGTACTACCGCCAACATTCGGTCAAGATTTGTATCAAGGCCAGCTTTTATTTGCGAGGCAGGTGTTAAAGGAGAGGAAACATGTTGGTAGGCGATTGAAACCGGTGTATCACCTGTAAATGGTGGCTGCCCAGTTAATAACTCATACATTAGGCAACCAAGAGAGTAGAGATCACTTCTGCCATCTGCTAACTCACCAGTTGCTTGCTCTGGTGATAAGTATTGAGCTGTGCCAATTACATTCCAGGTATTTGTCATAGTGGCGCCAATATCATCGGTGGCACGGGCAATACCAAAATCCATCACCTTAATAGCACCAGATTCGGTAATCATAATATTTCCAGGTTTTATATCTCGATGCACAATTCCTTTTTTATGAGAGTAATCAAGTGCTTCCAAGATTCCCTTAATAATTTCCAGTGATCTAGCAAGAGGTATTTGCTCAGCTAACATTTTTTGCCGAAGTGTTTCACCATCTACTAACTCCATAACAATAAATGGTGAGTTGTTCTCCTCCCCAGAGTCATAGACAGCAACAATGCCGGGGTGGTTTAAACCACCAGCGGCTAATGCCTCCTTGCGAAATCTTGCAACAAACTCTGGATTTCTTGCTAGATCTCTGCGCAAAACTTTAATTGCTACCTGACGATCTAATCTTGTATCTAAACCAATATAAACATCTGCCATACCGCCGGTGCCGATCATCTCACCTACGGTGTAACGACCAGATGCAAGTGAGTTAACTGGGCTATTCATTTGCCGCCCCTAATTTTTTAACAGTAATATTTTTTTCACCCTCAACAGTTTGCGCCCAAATAATTGTGATGTTATCTGGCGCCCCCTTTACTTTAACCTCAGCAATCAAAGCATTTACTAGATCTTTGCTTTCACTTCCTTCAATAATTTTACCTATCTCATAATCTGATAAAAGATTTGTTAAGCCATCACTACATATTAAAAATTGATCACCACTCTTAATCTCATAACTAACTAATACTGGATCAATGCCGCTATCTCCCATTAATGCTTGGGTTAATAAAGAGCGCTGCGGATGATCAAATACCTCCTCCTTAGTTAACCGCCCCTGATCTAACAACTCCTGCATCACAGTGTGATCATTGCTTAGCTGCTCTAATTTATTGTCTCGATAGCGATAACATCGTGAGTCACCAATATGAAGTAATTCAACACTCTTATCTAAAATACATAGCGCAGTTAAGGTAGTGCCCATTCCAGATAGTTCAGGTTTTTCTTTTGATATTTGATCGATTTGATTATCAATCTCATGGGTTATATTTAAAAATAGATCTGTCTTTGATTCTAAATCCACATTATTATCAGAAAGTATTGGTAGCAACCTTGCCAAAGCATTAATTGCAATTGCAGAGGCCACCTCACCTCCGGCATGACCACCCATTCCATCTGCCACCGCAATTAAATTGGGTGCAGAGATAGCAGAATCCTCATTGCCATCACGCACTAAACCAAGATCGGTTTGCGCAAAGGAGTTAAACTGCCAGTTCATAGAGCCAATCTCACCACACAATTGAATTAGATAAGAAAGGATCTTAAAAGTAGATGCTGATCTATGCCCATCGTGGCGCAAGCAGTGATTTTGTGGAAGGGTCAAAAGCTGCCTATCAGGGCGCAATTGATCAGGGCGCTGATGGTTTTGAGTGTGATGTGCGGCTTACAAAAGATCGGCAGATTATTTGCTACCACGACCGCGATACCCAACGTCTTTCTAAGATAAATCTGGAGATTGCAAAGAGTACTTATACTGAATTAAAGGAGCGAGTAAATCCATATCGATTGGATGAGTTATTAGATCTTGCAATTACAAACAAAAAGGATCTAGTAATTGAGTTTAAGCACCCAGTACCAAGTGGTGGGCTAGTAGAAAAGCTTACCCATAACTTACTTGCCAAAAAATCTGCTGAAATTACCAAAAGCAAAATTACCGTTTCACTAATTTCTTTTTCATACCTTGCTACATTGCGAAACTTAAGAAGTGGGTATCAGAGTGCTTACCTTGTCCAAAGTAAAATACTTTCAAAAATAAATCCTGCCCCAATAATTGGCCCAAGTATTAAATTAATTAGAGAAAATCCAGAGTTTGTGGCAAGTCAGATCAAAAAGGGTAAGAAGGTATTTGTCTGGACGGTAAATAGCGAAGCAGATTTACAGTTATGTGAAAAGTTGGGAGTAAGCGCGGTTATGAGTGATAACCCAGCCCTTGCCCGAAACCTACTCGGCTACTCTTAACCCATGTCAATTAAGTATGCCTACCTAGGACCTGCCGGAACCTTTACCGAAGCTGCCCTATTAAAGATTGCAAAAGGTGAAGATCAATTAATTGCATATGCAAATGTCACCGCAGCTCTTAATGCAGTCCGAAGTGGTGAGTGTAATAAAGCATTAGTACCAATTGAAAACTCAGTTGAAGGTGTAGTGGCTAGGACATTAGATGAGTTAGCAATTGGTGATCCACTAGTTATTACAGCTGAGACCACCCTGCCAGTAACTTTTTCATTTATGACACTGGAAGCAACTGAGAAGAGTGCGATAAAAATTATTGCCACCCATCCACATGCTGAGTCACAATGCCGCAGTTATATTGCCAAAAACTTTCCAAATGCTCAGGTTATTGAAACTACCTCAACTGCAGCAGCAGCGAAGGGTTTAAGTAAGGGAGAGTATGACGGTGCTATTGCTGCCCCAATTGCTGCTAAAAATTATAAGTTAAAGGTGGTTGCAGAAAATATTGGTGATAACACCGCTGCAGTTACTAGATTTGTGGTGGTAGAAAAGCCAGGAAAGGTTGGCGCACCAACTGGTAATGATCGAACCTCACTAGCTGTCTTTATTGCAATCGATCATGCTGGCGCGCTCTTGGAGGTTTTAAATGAGTTTGCTAAACATCAGGTGAACCTAACCTTTATTCAAAGCCGGCCTACTGGATTAGAGCTTGGCCATTACCACTTCATTATTGATATCCAAGGTCATATTGATGAGCCAGCGGTTAGCGCAGCATTGGCAGGGCTTAAGGTAATTTGTGAGGATATTCGTTTTCTAGGTTCCTATCCGCAAGCGAAGTAATCGGTAGGCTACTTTCATATGATTGATTTAAAAGCACTTCGGGAAAACCCAGATCTATTTCGCGCATCTCAAAAGGTGCGTGGTGAGGATGTTGGTGTTGTAGACAAGTTACTTGCTGCCGATGATATTCGCAGGGCCGCAATTGTTGAGTTTGAATCCTTAAGAGCTGAGCAAAATACTTTATCTAAAGCGGTAGGTAGCGCTAAAGGGGAAGAAAAGAACGCACTCCTTGAAAATGCCAAACAATTAGCAACTGCGGTAAAAGAGGCAGATAGTAAGCGGGCGGTTGCAGAGGATGGAGCAAATAAGATTGCATTGCTGATTGCAAATTTAATTGACCCAGCAGCACCTGTGGGAGGGGAAGCAGATTTTAAAGTTATTGAAACTGTTGGAAAACCGCGTGACTTTAAGGCTGAAGGTTTTGAACCAAAGGATCATGTTGAGCTTGGAAAGATTATTAAGGCAATTGATACCGAGCGTGG